>JAHEBI010000452.1 GCA_024642325.1 Eudoraea sp.
AAACACCGGATTCTATGGCCCGCAAGGCAGAAGACTGCGCTTATTATTAGATGATAATGATTTAAACTCCAAAATTAGCTCTTTTGAATACCAGGGAAGGAGGATTACCAATATGGAAATGGAAACATCTGCCATTTATGGACTGGCTAAATTAATGGGGCACAGAGCCGCATCGATGAACTGCATATTGGCAAACAGAAGTACCGGAGAATTTTCCAAAGACCCGGTTAAAACCATTGATGCCCTGATTAAATATACCTTAGAAAAACTTACATCCTATTGAAAACCGTACAGATTATAGGAGTTCCAGAGCACTTTAACTTTCCCTGGTTAATGGCCATTGAAGAGGGGGCTTTTAGAGAAAGGGGGATTGAGTTAAAATGGAAAGATGTTCCGGAAGGTACGGGAAAAATGAGTAAAATGTTAGCGCTTGGCGAGGCAGAATTAGCAATAATCCTTACAGAAGGAATTGTTAAAAGCATCACCGAAGGCAATCCGGTAAAAATAGTCCAGGAATATATTTGCACCCCTCTTTATTGGGGCATACATGTTGCCGCAAACAGTAGATACCAAACTCTGGCTGATCTTGAAAATAAAACAGTTGCAATTAGCAGATATGGTAGTGGTAGCCACCTAATGTCTTTTGTTAATGCAAACAATCACGGCTGGAGTACATCTTCACTAAAATTTGAATTAGTTAATACACTGGATGGAGCAATAGAGGCCCTGAACTCGGGTAAGGCTGATTATTTTATGTGGGAACACTTTACAACAAAACCCATTGTTGATGCCGGAATCTTTAGAAGATTAGGAGATTGTCCTACTCCATGGCCCTGCTTTGTTATCGCTGCCAATGATACATTTCTTACAGATCATAAAAATATTCTTGGCCATATTTTAGAAGTTATTAATATGTATACATCGGAATTTAAACTTATTCCGAGCATTGACAGGACTTTATCCAATAAGTACGGACAATTATTGGAAGACGTGCAGGAATGGCTAAGCATGACCGAATGGAGTCAATCGCAACTCAATGTACAAACACTCCAAAGCGTACAGGAATGCCTATTAGAATTAGGCCTGATCAACCGGAAACTTAACAGTGATGAGATGCTTACCAATTAATTGGAGCTTTACCCATTTTTACCAATAATTCGTTTGTTTTGCTGAAATGCCTGTTGCCAAACCACAAACCTCTGTTAGCGCTTAATGGAGAAGGATGTCCGGAGGTCAGGATATGATGCTTTGAAGTATCAATCAATGAAATCTTTTTTTTAGCAAATCCACCCCACAGCAAAAATATAAGCCCTTCTTTATCTGTTGAAAGCTTTCGTATTACAGCATCGGTAAAGACTTCCCAGCCCATATTCTGATGACTGCCTGCACTATGTGCCCTCACGGTAAGTGTAGCATTCAATAGCAACACGCCCTGGTCTGCCCAATGTTCAAGGTTACCACTTTTTGGGATGGGTTTCCCAATGTCCACTTCTATTTCCTTAAATATATTTATTAAAGATGGTGGATGCGGAATTCCATCTTTTACGGAAAAACAGAGCCCATTAGCCTGGTCAGGTCCATGATAAGGATCCTGACCTATGATTACGACTTTGGTTTCTTCAAAATTTGAGTGGTCAAATGCCGCAAAAATATTGTTCCCATTCGGATAGCAGGTCGTTGAACGATATTCATCTCTAACAAACCGCACCAGGGTATCAAAATAAGGTTTTTGAAATTCAGATTGCAGCTGACTCTGCCAGCTTGGATGAATAGAAACGTTCATTTAATACAGTACTAACTATTTGCGCTAAAATTAAACCAATAACAGGTACTTTACCAAATGTTAGGAGCTGTTACGTAATTCTTTTAACACTACCTGGACGAAAAGGATTCCGTTTGCTGCAATAGTATTATGTGGTTTTGCGACTGACGGTACTTTAAGGCTTCTATATATGCCTCTAGTTTTTTGGTCTGATATTTAGAGTAAGCCATGGTGGCCCATTCCATGGCATTTGTGAGACGATTGTTGCGCTCATTCAGGATGGCCAGGTTATAACAGGCTTTGCTGCTAATTTTAGAATCAGGATTTTCTGCTTCCTTTTTCCAAAGGTCCTCTGCAGCATCCCAGTCACCGGATAACGTAAAGACTTCAGCCTGTTCAAAACCAGGTGTGCCCCGAACATAATAATCTCTGGTAACACTATGTTCATAGGGTTGTAATCTGGAACCATAGGAACTCCCGGTTTTTTTACCCTGTTCTACTATACTCTCCGTCCTGCCTTCTATTGCTTGTAAGGCTTCATATGGTCTAAGCCCCTTTGCAGTTGAAACAATCTGATTGTTAAACGTAAATTCATCGATAAGAAGTTTACTTGAGGGGTCATATATTCGCCATCCGTTTTCAATTAAAGTTTCAAGGGTAATCTGTTGAGCCGAAACCT
>JAHEBI010000453.1 GCA_024642325.1 Eudoraea sp.
CCGCAATATCGGGTGCTTTTGTTCCGCCGCCAAAAGAAATATCCCCGGTAATTATCCTCGCTTCATCCCAAAGTCCGGCATTGATAAAAGTAGCCAAGGTACGGGAGCCCCCCTCAATGATAACACTGGCAATTTTATTCTCAAACAGCGCCCTGCATGTTTCTTCGGCCAGATTCTTTTCAAAATTAATGATTTCGTATTGTATGCCTTCCAGGAACAGCGATTTATCCGTCTGTTGAGTCAGGACAATAGTTTGGTTAGATTTATCATAAATATGAAGATCTGTGCGCAGTTTTAGCGTTTTGTCGATGATTATTCGAATAGGGGAAGAGCCTTCCCAAAAACGAACATCCAATCTGGGATTATCTACCAAAGCGGTATTTGTCCCAATCAATATGGCCTGTTCTTCACTGCGCCATTGATGAACGCGTTGCCTGGCAAATGAATTGCTGATCCAATAGGGTTCTGGCTCCGCATTTCGCCTGTCTGCGCCAGGGGCAATAAATCCATCTTTGGTCTCTGCCCATTTCAAAATAATATAGGGGCGGTGTTTTTCGTGGTAGGTTAAAAACCGCCTGTGATGTTTTTTGCATTCATTTTTCAGTACGCCCAGTAACACTTCGCATCCGGCTTCCTTTAGTTTGCTTATTCCCCGTCCGGATACCTTTGTGTTAGGATCTTGAATGCCAATAATCACTTTTTTCAGGTTATTTTTGATAATAAGGTCGGCACAGGGAGGGGTTTTTCCGTAATGAGAACAGGGCTCAAGAGTAACATAAAGCGTGGCTTCTTTTAAAAGTGATTTGTCTACAACAGAATTTATAGCATTAACTTCTGCATGAGGCCCGCCAAACACACTGGTAAATCCTTCGCCAATTATTTTATCCTGATAGACAATTAGGCTTCCAACCATTGGGTTGGGCGCTGAAGAGCCCAGCGCTTTTTTGCCTAATTCAATACAGCGACGCATATATTTTTCGTGTATCTTCACTTGGCAAAAGTAGGATATTCCGAAAGAATATAGATGCTGTAGTTATTCTGTTGAAGCCTTATTTTGGATAATCTTATTAGAATGAATAGCATGTTATAAATATGTTGCTAAAAGAGATCAAGGATATATACCACAAGGAATTGGATGAAATCTATCCCAAAGAAGAAGTGGATAGCATGTTTTACTTTATGATAGAACACTTTTTGGGGTTAGAGCGATTTATTCTGGCAATAGATCCGGGCGTTATAATCACTAAGGAGGAAGAACAACATATGTTTGAAGGTTTGTCAAAATTAAGACAAGAGCAACCTATCCAGTATATTTTAGGGGAAACTACATTTATGGACCTAAAAATTATGGTAAATGAGTCTGTACTTATTCCCAGACCGGAAACTGAAGAATTGGTAAACTGGGTACTTGATGATCTTGAAAAATCTGATGAAAGCATTAAGCTTATTGACATTGGTACCGGCAGTGGTTGCATTGCAATTGCGCTTTCCAAATTAAACCCAAATATAAAGGCCACGGCAATTGATGTTTCCAAATCCGCTCTGGAAGTGGCCAGGAATAATGCGCTGGTGAATGATGTGAATATTAAGTTTGTTCAGGCCGATATTTTAAAAACCACTTCTCTTGGTGAGCGTTACAATATTATCGTTTCTAATCCTCCTTATGTGAGGGGTAAAGAAATAGGTAATATGCGTAATAATGTCCTCCAGAATGAACCTCATTTGGCCTTGTTTGTCCCGGATGAGGATCCCTTACTTTTCTACAGGGCCATTGCCCAGTTGGCAGTGGATGATTTAGCACAAAATGGAGTTCTGTATTTGGAAATAAATCAATATTTAGGTGCGGACGTAAAGGGACTTTTGAAAGAATTCAATTTTTCTGATATTGAGCTTAGAAAAGATATCTTTGGAAACGACAGAATGATAAAAGCAAGAAAGCCAGCTTGAATGGAAAGTAAATTGTAATTATCTTTTTTAATATTTTTAAACCCCAAAGAACACTTAGGTAATGAAAAGTATTGTTGTCTTTTGTGGAAGCAGCGAAGGAAACGACCCTCTGATATTAGATAAAGCCTATTCTTTGGGAAAGGAAATGGCGGAAAGGTCAATTGCTCTGGTTTATGGAGCAGCAAGAATTGGGGTCATGGGCAGGTTAGCCCAGGGTGCACTCGACAATTCCGGAGATGTAATAGGAATTATCCCGGATTTTCTTAAACTCAAAGAAGTGTACCATACAGGTCTAACAAAATTGATCGTAACCGAGAATATGCATCAGCGTAAACTCAAAATGCATGAATTGTCTGATGGGGTAATCATGTTGCCGGGTGGTTATGGCACTTTAGAGGAATTTTTTGAAATGATAACCTGGGCCCAGCTGGGATTGCATCAGAAACCACTTGGGATTCTAAATATCAATGGATTTTACAATAATTTAATGGC
>JAHEBI010000071.1 GCA_024642325.1 Eudoraea sp.
CATGGAATGCCGTCGTGGGGGTTCCAGGCTATATCATTTCAATAGGAACAACTCCGGGAGGTGTCGATATCGTTAATAGCATCAATGTGGGAAGTTCCCTTTCTTACACTCCTCCGCTAGGTTTACCGGAGAACACACAACTATATGTCACGATTACACTGTTCTTTTTTAGCGGTGGAAACCCTGATGTGGTTTGTCCAAGTGTAATGTTTCGCACTGAAGATGTGACCAGTCCGCCTGCCTGTACAATGTTGTCAAATCCTGTTGCCGGAGCCACCAACATAAATATTGCCACTAACATTTCATGGAATTATTCACCCTCAGCTACAGGCTATAGAATCTCCATGAGTACTATTCCTGGAGCAGGTAATATTGTGAATAATCAGGATGTTTTTAATGTCCTCACCTATAATCCAATTTTAGACCTGCCGCCAAGCACTCAGATATTTGTTGAGGTGACGCCTTATAATGAAAATGGGGATCTTTCACCTTGCCCGGAGCAAAGTTTTACAACTGGTGCCGTGGCAACATTGCCGGGTTGTGCAACACTTATTAACCCGTTAAATGGTGCTATAAATGTTCCATTAACCCCTTTTATAGAATGGACCGCCGTGGTTGGTGCTGCTGGATACAGGGTAACTATAGGAAGCTCCCCCTTTTCAGCAGAAGTATTGGACAATATTATTTTCGCAACCAATTCTACATTTGTTCTCGACTTTGAACCCAATCGCACGTTTTTCGTAACCATTATTCCTTTTAATGCAGCCGGTAATGCAATTGGTTGTTCACAGGAATCCTTTTCCACCATACTTGGGTGTGGTCCTTATTTTGATTCGGTTACAGGTGAGCTTGTTGTTATAAATCCGGAAATTTCCTTTCCCGACACTATTTCTTTTTGTCAGAATGAAGCTCCATTTGTGGTATCATCAACAGATACAGCCGAAGGATTTAGGTGGTTCCAAATAGATCAATCCGGGAATGAAACACTAATCTCTGATACGGCAGAAGTATCACTTATGGAGGTTGGCTCATACCGCTATGAAGCCTATAATACCGTAGCACAATCCAGTGGCACTGTGGAATGCCCAACATCCAAAGTTTTTAATGTGGTCGCTTCGGAAATAGCAACTATCAATTCTGTATTAATAACGGATCAGGCATCGGGTTTTAGAATTACTGTAGAAGTGAGTGGTATTGGCAATTATGAATTCGCCTTAAACGATATTAACGGACCCTACCAGGACAGTAATGTTTTTAATAATATTCCTGCAGGTTCATACACAGTATTCGTCAGGGATAAAAACGGGTGTGGAATTGCACAGGAAAGCATTAAACAGGATATAACACTGGAAGGGTTTCCCAAATTTTTTACACCCAACGGTGACGGGGTAAATGACTTCTGGCAGTTTATCCCAACCCCTTTAACCGGTGAAATAGAAATTGACGTCATACATATTTTTGATAGATATGGAAATCTTTTAGCCCAAATAGAACCCAGTTCTAATGGCTGGGACGGCAATTTTAATGGAAGACCACTTCCTTCAAATGATTATTGGTTTCGGGCAATTTCTGCCAGCAGCAGTCAAATTCAAGGACATTTTGCATTAAAAAGATGATATTTATGAAAAATGTTCCTCTTGACAACTTTAGACAATTGAAAACAATACTTCTTGGTATTCTATTTATACTTCAGGCGACCCTGGCCATGGCACAGTCATGCCCAAGAATTACCAGCCCCGCAAACGGCTCTCTGGAAGTACCTGTAGGTTCCACCATAACATGGCCTCCTGTTCCGGGTATAATTGGCTATTTAATATCACTGGGAACCACCCCTGGCGGCGGGGATATTCTGAACAGGCGTTCAGCTGGTCTGACTAATAGCTATACTCCGGAAGTAGGCCTCCCTGAAAATACTACAATTTATGTAACTATAAGTTTGTTTTTATTTAATGGAGAACTAACAATTTGTCCAAGTGAGGAATTTACAACCGAAGATGTAATCACGCCCCCATCCTGTACGTCATTGATTATGCCTCTGAATAATGAAGGAAATGTATCTGTCAAGACAGAAATCCAGTGGGCCTATGCCGATACGGCCACAGGCTATAGACTATCTATAGGCACCTCTGCCGGAGCAGCAGATTTAGTGGATAATTTAGATGTAGGGAATGTATTGACCTTTAATCCACCCGGTGATTTACCTCAGGATAGTCCGGTATATGTAACCATTACCCCTTATAATGAAAATGGTGACGGTGACTCTTGCGATGAAGAAAGCTTTACAACCGGAAATGCGGTTATTGATTGTAATGCTTATTTCGATCCGGTAAGTGGTGAAATTGTCCCGAGAAGACCAGAGTCGAATTTACCTAGTCAGATAGGACTCTGTAAAAATGAAATCCCAACCCTGATTAGCAGTGATGATATAGCCGATGGTTTTAGGTGGTTTAAAATTAATGATGACGGCACCGAGTCTTTACTTTCTTCTACTTCAGAAGTCTTTTTGTCTGAAATAGGAGCTTATCGCTATGAGGCCTATAATTTCGTAGAACAGGGAGGGGAAACATTTGAGTGCAGTATATCAAAAGATTTCAATGTCGTATTGTCAGAAATAGCTCAGATTATTTCGGTTAGCACTTCTCAGGAAGCGGATGGCCGGGAAATTCAAATGGAAGTGAGCGGAATTGGTGATTATGAGTATGCCTTGGACAATATTGAGGGTCCCTATCAGAATAGCGGTACTTTTTACAGAGTTGATGAGGGTCCACATACCGTTTATGTAAATGACAGAAATGGTTGTGGAATTGCTCAACGAATTATTGAAAGGGAATTGACCCCAGACGATTTTCCAAAGTTTTTCACTCCCAACGGGGATGGCATTAACGATTTTTGGCAATATATAGCCCCAAGTGATAGTAATGAAATACAGTTGACATATATTCAGGTTTTTGACAGGTATGGTGTGTTATTAACCCAGATTACACCAAATTCCAAAGGTTGGGACGGCACATATAATGGACAGCCATTGCCCTCTTCCAGTTATTGGTTTAAAGCTAGAGATAACCTAAATAATGAAATCCAGGGGTATTTTGCTTTAAAAAGGTAAATTATAAATATCCTATATACCGCTAAAATAATAATACCCCTTTTGTAACTTTGCCAAATGAAATTTAAGGTAGTATCGGAATTTGAACCAACTGGGGACCAGCCTGAAGCCATTAAGCAACTGAAAGAAGGTATAGAAACCGGAGAACGCTATCAGACATTATTAGGGGTCACCGGATCAGGTAAAACCTTTACCGTGGCAAAAGTCATTGAAAAAGTGCAACGACCAACACTGGTTCTTGCTCATAATAAAACATTAGCAGCCCAACTTTATTCGGAATTCAAACAGTTTTTCCCTGAAAATGCGGTCGAATATTTCGTTTCTTATTACGATTATTATCAGCCCGAAGCTTATATCCCCAGCTCCGGCTTATATATAGAAAAAGATCTTTCGATTAATGAGGACATAGAAAAACTGCGCCTTAGCGCTACTTCCTCTCTTTTATCCGGAAGAAGAGATGTAATTGTAGTGGCTTCGGTTTCCTGTTTGTATGGGATCGGAAATCCTGTAGAATTTCAAAAAAATGTTATCTCAATTCAAAAAGATCAGATAATTTCACGTACAAAATTTCTTCATCAGCTTGTACAAAGTCTTTATTCAAGGACCACAGCAGATTTCAGAAATGGAAATTTTAGAGTAAAAGGGGATGTCGTGGACGTATTTCCAAGTTATGCGGATCACGCCTACAGAATCCATTTCTTTGGGGATGAGATAGAAGAAATTGAAGCTTTTGATCCTTATAAAAACAAGACGCTTGAAAGCTATGAAAACCTAAACATATACCCTGCAAATATGTTTGTAACCTCACCGGATGTCCTTCAGGGTGCCATTTATCAGATTCAGGAAGATCTTGTAAATCAGGTGGAATATTTTAAAAGTGTAGCTAAACCACTTGAAGCCAAACGCCTGGAAGAACGCACTAATTTTGATTTGGAAATGATCCGTGAGTTAGGGTACTGCTCAGGTATCGAAAACTATTCAAGGTATCTGGATGGTCGTGAACCCGGTACCAGACCTTTCTGTCTATTGGATTATTTCCCGAATGATTACTTAATGGTTGTTGATGAAAGTCATGTTACCATACCACAGGTGCATGCCATGTACGGCGGCGACAGGTCGCGAAAAGAAAATCTTGTTGAGTATGGTTTTCGATTACCGGCGGCCATGGATAACCGTCCACTAAAATTTGAGGAATTTGAAGCGCTTCAGAACCAGGTAATTTATGTTAGTGCTACCCCGGCAGACTATGAATTACAGAATAGTCAGGGTGTTTTTGTAGAGCAGGTTATCCGTCCCACAGGTCTTTTGGATCCTCAAATAGATATCCGTCCAAGTTTAAATCAAATTGACAATCTTGTTGAAGAAATTCAACAGCGCGTAGAACTGGACGAACGCACGCTTGTAACAACCCTAACAAAAAGAATGGCTGAAGAACTCGCGAAATATCTTACGAGAATTAATATCCGATGCAGATATATTCATAGCGATGTGGACACTTTGGAAAGGGTTGAAATAATGCAGGATTTGCGCAAAGGGGTGTTTGATGTCCTTATTGGTGTTAATTTGTTAAGAGAAGGGCTTGATTTGCCTGAAGTGTCCCTTGTAGCCATCCTGGATGCGGACAAAGAAGGATTCCTGAGAAGTAACCGTTCATTAACCCAAACGGTTGGAAGAGCGGCCCGACATCTAAATGGCAAAGCAATTATGTACGCCGACCGGATAACTGCAAGTATGCAAAAAACTATTGATGAAACCAACTACAGAAGGGAAAAACAAACCGAATATAATAAGGTAAATAATATCACTCCTAAGGCACTTAATAAAAGTCTTGACAATGCGCTGGCCAAAAATTCTGTTTCTACCTACCATTTTGAAAAAGAAGAAATTAGAGCTGCAGAACCAGACTTACAATATATTACTAAAGAGCAGCGGGAAAAGTTGATCCGTGACAAAAGAAAAGCCATGGAAAAAGCGGCAAAGGAACTTGATTTTATGCATGCCGCAAAACTCAGAGATGAAATAAAAATGTTACAGCACCAGGGTTAAAAAAAGAGCGCCTTGAACAACCAAGACGCTCTTCCTAACTAACCAACTAAACAAACCAACCATTATGAAAGCCCGTTAGGCGGGCACCTCATAGTTTTTTACTTACTTATTGCCCAATTTCAATTAATCTTTTAGGCTTAGGAAGTGACTCTTCTTTCTTAGGTAAAGCGAACCTTAAAATTCCATTTTTGTATGAAGCCTTGATACCTTCTTCATTAATTGTTTCAGGAAGGGTAAATGATCTTGTAAATGACGAATACGAAAATTCTTTGCGAGTGTAATTCTCTTCTTTTACCTCTTCCTCATTTTTAGTTTCACTGCTAATCGTCAAAACCTGTTCATCGATTTGAATATTGAAATCTTCTTTAGTTCTTCCCGGTACCGATAACTCCAATTCAAATCCAGTTTCATTTTCCAGAATGTTAACCGGTGGAAAAGTGCCACTATAATTTTCCGAACCCCCAAACCAGTCTGGTTTAAATATTTCATTCATCAGGGCAGGAAATACCAAATTATTTCTTCTAACTATACTCATGGTTAAATATTTTTTAATTAAAATTATGTACATGGTATACTAGACAAATGATATACCAAGCTCCGCTAACTGCCTTTTTGGCTACTTTATAAGCATTATTAATGTCATTATGTCGTGTTTAGGTAAAGATACTGCAATACACTGCAATGACTATTCACTATAAGTTGAATATCAGAGGCTGACTACTTTGAAGAATTAATTTATGGAATATTGATTTTTAAATTAATTGTAATGTGCTTTGAAAATATTAATCAGCACTTCAGGCGGAATAATCTTATCCGGGTATTGGTGCATCACGGTAAGCACCTGTTCTATGGCAGACGGAGGCAAACCCATGCCCAATCCAATGTTGTGCAGATTCCCAATTTCAATTTGATTTTGTTCCTGATCCACATTCATTAGCAGTACCAATCTGTGGAATTGCAGTATGCGATCTGCTTGTGTTTTTGGCACAATAATTTCTACCTGTTTTTTAAGAAGGGAATCAAATGTTTCTTTGTCAATACCCAAACCTGAAGCCACACCGAAAAGAAAATTATATTCGGTATCTTTTAGGGCCTGGTCAGCCTTTGCAAAGGCAATCATTTCGGATAATATGCTAAGTTTTTCTCTATAGGTACTCATCACCTTAATTGTTAGTCCCCCCGTTCGATTTGGTTTAAAGTATAACACGAAAATGCTTATTTTCGTATAAAAGAGCCTCCAAAAGAACTAAAAACGGGAAGAGCTTGCTTAATTGTAATACCTTGCATAAAATGTCTGAAATGACCAATAATGATATATTAAAAAAGCTTCGGGTGGCATTAATGCTTCGCGATGATGAAATTGTAGAAATTCTTGAATTAGTTGATTTCAGAATTTCAAAAAGTGAAATAGGTGCATTTTGTCGAAAAGAAGGACATCCTAAATACCGTGAATGCGGAGATCAGGTATTGCGTAATTTTCTGAATGGTTTAGTCATTCATTTAAGAGGAACAAAAGATAATCCGAAGATCCCAACTGAGGTTTTAAAACAGGTTAAAAAACCGGAAAGCATCCCTGCAAGAAAGTATGAAAAACCAAAAAAAAAGCCAGATCTTAGTTATGTCAAATACAAAAACAAAAAAAAGTCCTGAATTTCTTCAGGACTTTTGTCTTACACAAAGTTGCTATGCAGTAACACGTACAGGCAACTTATACATTTTTCCTTCCTTTACTTCTTTCAATTCAACTTTTTTATAGTTCAGCTTTCTCTTGACAAATGATTCCAAATCTGAATCTCTTGTTTCCACCGAAATAACAACTATTTCCCCTGCACTGTTAACGGTAAAAAGAACCTTTGCCGTTAAATCAGAACTGTCAACAGCTAAATTGTTATCATTCAAAAGCTCCCATATCTGTATTGACAGGCTTTTTTGAGGATCTGTTTTGTCCAAATCATTTGCAAATAGATTCCCCGATACCAGCAGCACTGCAGCTGCTAAAACTAAACTTAATTTTCTCATGACTTTGTTTGTTTAATGATTGATGATTAATTGATGAATATGTTATAATAGACGTCCGCCAAAAAGGAATGTTACAGTTGTTTTTCTTTTTAACATAATATTAGAGCTTGGCACCACTATTAATTCAAACCAAAACCAGGGGTTAACCATATGAAGCAAAACCATTTAAAAAAAGTTTAATGGTAATTTAATTTGGATAACACATTGATAACATCCGGGAATAAAAAAAGGGCAATGTTTAAAACACCGCCCTTATATATACTAACTTAGGAAACCTATATGTTTGCTAAAACTTCTTTTACTTTATCTGCTGCTTCCTGGAACTGAACAGCTGAATGAACGGCAAGTCCGGAATTATCAATTATTTCTTTGGCCAACTCCGCATTGGTGCCTTGTAATCTCACTATAATTGGAACTTTGATTGAATCTCCCATATTTTTATAAGCATCGACAACCCCCTGTGCTACACGGTCACATCTCACGATTCCTCCAAAAATATTTATCAGGATAGCTTTTACGGCACTATCCTTTAATATGATACGAAAGGCCTCTTCCACTCTTTTTGCATCTGCAGTACCACCTACATCCAGAAAATTAGCCGGTTCACCACCAGCCATTTTGATCAAATCCATGGTAGCCATTGCCAATCCTGCCCCGTTAACCATACATCCGACATTTCCATCAAGATCCACATAATTCAGTCCTACAGCACGTGCTTCCACTTCAATAGGGCTTTCTTCACGTAAATCTCTCATTTCGGCATATTGTTTTCTCCGGTAAAGTGAGTTGTCATCTATAGAAACCTTGGCATCAACGGCCAATATTAAATTATCTGATGTTTTAAGCACAGGGTTTATTTCAAACAAATTAGAATCACTCTGTTCATATGCCCTGTAAAGTGCTGTAACAAATTTGGTCATTTCTTTAAAAGCAATGCCCGACAATCCCAGGTTAAAAGCTATTTTTCTGGCCTGGAATGGCAATAATCCCACCGCAGGATCTATTTCCTCCGTAAAAATAAGTTCCGGCGTTTTGTCTGCAACTTCTTCAATATCCATCCCACCTTCCGTAGAATACATTATCATATTTCTTCCACTGGCCCTGTTTAGTAAAACGGACATATAAAACTCACTGGTTTCACTTTCCCCCGGATAATAGACATCTTCCGCAACAAGTACCTGATGAACTTTTTTACCTTCAGCTGAAGTTTGGGGAGTAACTAACTTCATTCCTATAATACGCCCTGAAATTTCTTCGACTTCTTTTAAATTTTTAGCGAGCTTGACACCTCCTCCTTTACCTCTTCCTCCTGCATGTACCTGCGCCTTGATCACATACCAACTGGTTCCTGTCTCCCGTGTAAGTTGTTTAGCCACATCTACGGCTTCCTGAGGATTGTGGGCGACGAGTCCTCGTTGAATTCGCACTCCAAAACTTGCTAAAATTTCCTTTCCCTGGTATTCGTGAAGATTCATATTACAATTTATATTCGTTAAGTGGCAAAAATAGGAAACGGACCGCATTTACCCTAATAAAACCATAAATAGGGTGTAATCTTTTTGAGAAACAACAAATAAAGGAACACAAGTATTTGAAAATGAATTTAAACAGTTCTAAAATCAACAGGTCCTCTTAAATTTTGAAAGTTTTAAAATCTAAAGGGTCAAAATTTCTGAAATGACCATTCAATTCTATAAGCAACTTAGTACGATTTACTTCATTTAAAACTTGTATCGTTGCCACTAGGTGAGCCATT
>JAHEBI010000454.1 GCA_024642325.1 Eudoraea sp.
CACGGTGTTTGCAGGTAAAAATTATATTGTTGACCTGTTTAACCGATATACATTTAACGACCGCATATATACAATTCTGGGAGTTAATTATAATCTGGATCAGGCAGAAATTGAAGGAACCCAGGAATTTTCGCTGGTCGACCCTTATGTTAATTTAGTTTATATAACTTCTTTTGGATTTCATATCAATGCCGGGCTCCGCCTTAACCTTCACTCAGAATATGGCAGCCACTTAGTATATAATATCAACCCGTCTTATTCCATTGTATTAGATGAAGGCTATCTCAAATTCATGGGTTCATATGCCACCTCATATATTACACCATCACTAAGTCAGTTATTTGGAATTTTTGGCGCGAACGCCTTGTTAGCGCCGGAAACCAACAGGACAGTGGAAGGTGGCCTTGAGTATAAATTAAGCAAATCATTAAGATTAAGCGCCCTGTACTTTAATAGGAAAGAAGAAAACTTTGTATTCTTTGATAATACGCTGTTTCAGTATTTAAATGCTACAGAAACCATAAATGTTCAGGGATTGGAAACAGAATTGGACTGGGTACCTTATAAGAATATGAATTTGAACGCGAACTATACCTTTACAGAACGAAAGGGTGATAATGCCATCAGAATACCAAAGCATAGTTTAAATGCAGCTTTGAGCTATGCTTTCTCATCAGACACCTATACATCAATAACGTATTCCTATTTAGGGAAAAGGCTGGACACGGATTTTAACACGTTTGATGATGAGGTTCTGGACCCTTTTTCAACTTTTGGTATATACGTTTCACAGGAGGTACTGGCAAATAAACTCAAATTCTTTTTAAACATAGAAAATGTGTTTAATACCAGTTTTACAGAGGTCATCGGGTTCACTACAAGAGGCAGGAACCTGAGGCTGGGATTAAGTTTAAAACTTTAGGTATTTAGTATTTAATATCAAGATCAATACGAGGCGGATTGTCCAGAACCATATTGTCCTTCATGGGTGTAAACATTTTAGAACTCGTAAATAGTTCAAAAGGTCTTTTTACGGTAAAATCCCTTTTCCCGGAAATGCCTGTAATTGCTTCAATGGCCCTGGCAAGTAATGGTTCATTGACATCGCCTAAGACTCCCATGTTATCCAAATCCTCTGCCAAATCTATATCCGGGGCAAATCCGGCGGTATAATCTGAGAAGCCAATTGAATTTTCGTTTCTTCCTACCAGCGCTTGAATTGCCCAGCTATTGTCCGGATTTATTTGGTTTTCCCTGGATGGAGTCCAAAGAAATGGAGCGCCATCCCTGGCGGGATCATCCACCAGCGTAAGTGAAAATTCATTCTTGCCGGTAGTGGTGCTCCCTATTTTTATTACCTCTATATAAGGATCCAGGCAATTGATCACTAACTCACTAGCCGATGCTGTACTGCGGGTTGTCAAAACATAAACCCGGTTTAAGTTTAAGGAATTTATTGCCGTACCATTGCCCGTTCTGTCGGCAAAATAATCCGTTAATTGTTCTTCAGAGAAAATCGCTTGTAATTTGTCATTCCAGCGTTGTCTGAGGTATAGATTATTGGTATTGGTGCTAAAAACCATACTTGAAAGTAAACGGGATGAATTAACAGATCCCCCCGGATTATATCGCAGGTCAAGCACCAGGTCTGTAACCCCACTGGATTTCAATTGTCCCATGGCGTCGTTCAATTGTTCATCAAACAGGTTTGTAAAACCGTTGTACATTAAATAACCTATTTTTTGGCCATTTATGTCAAAGGTTTGTACTATATATACCGGATTTTCAACTAATCCATCTTGTTTGGTTAATTCTACACTTTTATCGTTTGGAGTAATTACCCCATCCACTAAATCGGCCATGTTCAAAGTATAGGTGGCATTTTCGCCAAATAAAAGTTCCCGATAATTATTTTCATTTAGGGCCTGCCCGTCCACCCCTGAAAAAAGTTCTCCTCGTAAAATGTCTTTTGCAGAAGCATCAGAATTGGGAATAATGTAACGTACATATCCAAATAAATCAGTGTTGGTGTCACCATACCTGAACAATCCAAACTCTACACCATTACTGCGTGAGATTCCATTATTTAAATTATCCGTAAGAGTTTTATAATTGCTGTTTAAAAAACTGAATCTGTCCTCAGAAAACCGCAGTTTATTATTGAAAAAATCTGTCGGATCCGATTCAGATTCCAGAAAAGTAAGGTACTCTTCATTGGTGGTAAATCTGTCATCAGCCAGGTCGGCTACGTCTCCCTGCCAGAAATAATAAATGTTCATGGCCTTCCACATAAAATCCTGAACACTTATCGAATCACCGCCGGGCCCGGGAATACCGCTATTGTCATCATTATTACAGGCTAAAACAAAGGTTGCAATTCCTATAAATAAAAGGAGGTACTTTTTCATTTAATCTTTTTTTTCGGCAATTTAC
>JAHEBI010000455.1 GCA_024642325.1 Eudoraea sp.
ATATTATTTCTTATCTGTTGGAAAATTGTGAAGAGGATTTGGTATTCCTTGAAAAAAGACTACTTGAAGAAGAGAAAACAAAGCCATTGGCGGAAAGAAGTGAAATGGCGCTTATAGACAGGCTGAAATTTATAGTGGACAATAAGTTTATAAGAATCACTTATACAGAAGCAATTGAAATTTTAAAAAATAGCAAGCCCAATAAAAAGAAAAAATTCCAGTTCCCAATTGAAGAATGGGGAGCCGATTTACAAAGTGAACATGAACGATATCTGGTAGAAAAACACTTTAAATGCCCGGTTATTTTATTTGATTATCCCGCTAAAATTAAGGCCTTTTATATGCGCTTGAACGAAGATGGGAAAACTGTCAGAGCAATGGATATTCTTTTCCCGGGAATTGGTGAAATTGTGGGAGGCTCACAGCGCGAAGAAAGGCTGGACGTCCTAAAGCAAAAAATAGCCGCCTTGGGGATTGATGAAAAAGAACTTTGGTGGTACCTTGATCTCAGGAAATTTGGAACTGCGATTCACAGTGGATTTGGACTTGGCTTTGAGCGGATGGTGCAATTTGCCACCGGAATGGGCAATATACGAGATGTAATACCTTTTCCTAGAACACCTCAAAATGCAGAGTTTTAATACCTGAAGCTTTACATCATATTAATTCTTTAACTTTATAGTCAGGAAAAGAATATAAGCTTATGCTCAAACAACACTTACAGTTTAAATTATCGCAGAAGCTATCTCCACAGCAAATTCAGTTGATGAAGCTTATTCAGCTTCCCACACAGGCATTTGAGCAACGCATAAATCAGGAGCTCGAAGAAAATCCTGCATTAGAAAGTGGCAAAGATGAAAAAAGCACATTAGACGAAGATTTTAGCGACGACTATGAAGGGGAAACAGACAGTGAAACCATTGCTGCGGAGGATATTAATATTGATGATTATTTAAGTGACGATGAAGTTCCCGATTATCGTACCAGGGCTAATAATTACAGTGCGGATGATGATGAAAAGAGCGTCCCTTATGCCGCCGGGATTTCGTTTAACCAATTCTTAATTAATCAATTAAATACGGTCACCCTGAATGATCTGGAGTGGGCCATTGCGGAATTTCTGGTTGGCAGTGTTGATGAGAGCGGCTATATACGGAGGCCTGTATCGGACATAGCAGACGATTTGGCATTTACACAAAACATCCATTGCGAAGTGGAGGATATTGAAAGGGTTTTAAAAGTGGTTCAGGAACTGGATCCTCCCGGCGTTGGGGCCAGAACATTGGATGAATGTCTAATACTTCAGCTTAAACGCAAAGAGCGAACACCAAATATTGATTTGGCAATCAACATACTGGATAAATCTTTTGAACAGTTCACCAAAAAACATTACAACAAACTGCTTCAGAAATACGATATAAACGAAGATGAACTTAAAGATGCCATATCGGAAATTGAAAAACTAAACCCTAAACCAGGTGGATCCTATGCCGGCAGCAATAAGGTTATTGAGCATATTGTTCCGGATTTTTCCATTAAGATCGTTGAAGGGGAGCTGGAATTGACCTTAAATGGAAGAAATGCTCCTGAACTTCATATTTCCAATGAGTATAGTAATATGTTAGCCGGGTATAAAAGCTCAAAGGACAAGTCAAAATCCCAAAAGGATGCAGTCATGTTCATTAAACAGAAGTTGGATTCTGCAAAGTGGTTTATTGACGCCATAAAACAAAGACAGCAAACACTCTATATCACCATGAATGCCATAATGCAATATCAAAAAGAATACTTTCTTAGTGGTGATGAACGCAAATTACGGCCAATGATTTTAAAAGACATTGCAGATGCCATACATATGGACGTAAGCACAGTATCAAGAGTAGCAAATAGCAAATACGTAGACACCCCGTATGGTACCAAATTAATTAAAGAATATTTTTCCGAATCAATGAAGAATGAAGAGGGGGAGGATGTCTCTACTAAGGAAATTAAAAACATACTGGAAACTGTAATAAGTGACGAAGAAAAAAAGAAACCGCTAACAGATGATAAATTGGCTGCGCTTCTTAAAGAGAAAGGATATCCAATTGCAAGAAGAACAGTAGCCAAGTACAGAGAACAATTGGGTATACCTGTCGCCCGCCTTAGAAAGCAGATCTAATGAGGTTGTTTTTTAAGATAATTTCTTATTTATTTCATCCTATTTTTACAGCCTTAGCGGGTACAATTACGTATTTTGTTATAACCCCGAAATACAGTCCTTTAGAACTACAAAGTGGTAATGTTTTACCCATTTTCATCCTAACTATAATCATACCCATCATAAGTTTTTTTATTTTGAAAAACCTGGGAGTTGTTCACTCCATATTTTTACCTAACAGAAATGAGCGTAAATATCCATTGATTATCCAAATCTCCTTGCTCCT
>JAHEBI010000456.1:0-1759 GCA_024642325.1 Eudoraea sp.
TTTCGCTAACCTGTTTCATGGTTCGCTTTATTTTTTGATCATCAACAGTTACTGCAGGAAATATCTTTTCTTCGAGCCTTTTCCTGATGATTTTCGCAAAACCCAAAACCGATGTCAATGGCGTGCGTAATTCATGACTTACGGTAGAGAGAAAGGCACTTTTGGCTTCATTGGCATCCTCTGCTTTTGCCTTGGCCACTTTGGCTTCTTCAAAAAGTTCTGCATTGTGAAGGGCGATGCCCACATTAATGGCTATGGTGCTTAATAAATTTTTGTCTTCCTGATTAAACCTGCTGGCCAGTTGTGTGCTCTGAACACTTAATACTCCAATAATTTTGTCTTCAAGAGGAATGGGAACTCCCAAATATGAAATAGCCCGCTTACCTGTCTGCGAAATCCCATACTTATCATATTGGGCAACAATATCGCTATCTTTATTAATTAACAGAGCTTCTCCGGTTTGTATGATTTTGGAGGTGAATCCTTCCCCGAAGCTCATTGGGGGCATATCATCCCCATCCTGATAGGGAAAATTGATAATCCCTTTTTCCTCGTCCAGTATCGCCAGATAAGTAATATCCGATTTAAATAGGTCTTTCATTTCATTACCTACCAGTTGTATTAATTCATTAAGTTCTAATTTTTCTGTAAGGGCTTTACTTATGTGGTTAATGGTATCCAGTTCTTCCAAACGTTGTTGTACCTCTTTAGTACGTTCGTTTACGTGTAGTTCCAGATCTTTTTGTTGTTTCAGGAGAATTTGGGTTCTTGTTCGCACTATTAAATAAACCAGGGTAAAAAAAGCAGCAATATAAAGTGCGTATGCCCATAATGTTTTGTACCAGGGTGTGTTAACAGAAAAGGAAACCACAGTTTCCGGACTAATGCCACCGTATACATTTTTTGCCTTTACCTTGAATGAATATTTACCGGAGGGTAAATTAATATATTCCCGAGTGGTCTGTTTGGTCCATTCAGACCAGGTTTTGTCAAGGCCCTCTAATTGCGTACTATAGGTAACGTCTTTTTGGCCAATAAAAAGGGGTGCTGCATAACTTAAAGCCACCGTGTTCTCTTTATAAGGGACTGCTAAACTTTTAGGAAAATCAATATTTCCGGCATAAAGCACAGAATCTCCCGCCATGG
Organism: Eudoraea sp.; assembly: GCA_024642325.1. Classification (GTDB taxonomy): domain Bacteria; phylum Bacteroidota; class Bacteroidia; order Flavobacteriales; family Flavobacteriaceae; genus Eudoraea. The sequence goes on from JAHEBI010000456.1 coordinate 1,147, forward strand.
TCAGATTTCTTACTTTTACCTGAAAGTCAGGGGTCGCTGGTTTCTCCAACTTACCCTCGTAGCGCACAATTCCGTCAGGACCTGTAAACCATACAGTTTGAGAACCATCAGGTTTGGAATCTTCCGGATAAATACCCCAAATTACCCGGTTGTTTAACTCCTTAAAAGTATCTGTATTGAAGTTGTATTCTCCATCCCCGGACTTTTCGGCAACAAAGATACCGGAACCGGCATTAAACCATATTTTTCCTGCACTGTCTTTAATTAAATTAGATGATCCCTTGTTCCAGTCAATTAAATGGTCAAAAAATGGCTTGTTTTTTTCAAATTTGTTTTCTACACTATTAAATATATATGTTTCCTGAGCTTGTCTGGCGATAAAATGTAGTTTATCATTCACTTCCAGAAAGCTAATAAAGGATTTTGGAAGACCATTACTTTCGTTATACGTGGTAATATTGGAAGAACTGAAATTCATTTTTCCATCTTGAAAACTGGGTTTAATCAATGAAACTTCTCCTTCTTCTGTTGAGGCTATCCAAAAATTCCCTTCAGCTGACTCTGAAATGTCAGCGCCTCCTGCGGAGGTAGAAATATCTGAAAACGAGAATTC
>JAHEBI010000456.1:1769-2423 GCA_024642325.1 Eudoraea sp.
AAGTAAAAACCCTTAATACCTTGCTGGTGACCTACTATTAGTCGGTCAGGATCTTTTTTAGACTGATAAAGAAAATTCGAGCGAAAATCGTAATTCTGACTTTGCAATACATACTTAAAAGTTGTACCTGTAATTTCTACGAGGCCCATCCCTCCAGTACCGGTATATAACCTGCCCTTGTGCTCTATAAAATTATTACCCTGGCCATGAGTTCCTTCTATTTGTACAATTCTATTGGTATCCTCATTTAAGTAAAAGATGCCGTTGTTAGCAGTCATATACAATATTCCCTTAAATCGGTATACTGAATAAACCACATTGGTAGGCAAGCCCATACTACTATCTAATGTGGTAAAAGTATTGTTGAGATTAATGGAAGAGATGCCATTAAACAGGGATAGCCACAACACTCCCCTGGAATCAACATAGGTGTGATCTACAGCTCCATCCCGAAGTCCGTTGTCTGCTGTATACTCCTGGATTAGTTTTCCGTCATGGTCCATTAAATAGGCGCCATTACTAAAGGAATTAATAACAAACCTTCCGTCTTCTAAAGCAACACCTGGTAGATATATGTTATCGTTAAGCAAATCATTAATCTCTGTTTTAAAAGGCTTAAATTCATTTCCGTCATATAAGAAGAACCCCTGAGTT
>JAHEBI010000072.1 GCA_024642325.1 Eudoraea sp.
AAGGATGTCTATTTCATTGGCAAATTTGGGGTGCATACACAAGGCATATCCAATAACTTTATCCTTTTCCATAGCAATAATATGGGGGTATACGAGGTTCATTCGATTCAATAAATCCAGAGTATGTACTGCAGTTACAAAACCTTCCTGTACCATTTCTTTCTCTGTCAGCGCGTTCGGACGATTTTTTTTCTGCAAAGACAGAATTTGCTCCAATTGGGATCTGCTTTGCGCCTGGCTAATTTGTATGGCCATTGTTTCTAGTTTCTAAGAATCAATATACTATTTAAAAACAGGATATACTACATTTGTGACATGGGTTATTTACCTGAAAAATTACAGAACAAATTAACAGAGCGAGAGAAAATCAATACGCTTAGAGCCTTACCAAAAGGAGCGAGGGGAGTTGACTTTTCATCAAACGACTATCTTGGTATTGCACATAACCCAATGGTTTTTGAAAAGGCTGTTAATATTCTCTCAGAAAAGGGAATAATTATTAATGGAGCTACAGGTTCCCGCTTGCTTACGGGAAATGATATTTTATTTAAAGAAGTGGAAGAACTTCTGGGGAATATACACCAGGCAGAGTCGGCCTTGATTTTTAATTCCGGATATGATGCAAATATTGGACTGTTTTCTTCAGTTCCTCAAAGAGATGATATAGTTCTTTATGATGAGTTCATTCATGCCAGTATCAGGGATGGCATTACAATGGGTAAAGCCAAAAACTACAAGTTTAGGCACAATGATCTCAATGACCTGCTATCTCAAATCCGACGAGGACAAAAAAATGAGAATAATGGTACAAACAGTCAGATTTACATAGTTACTGAATCTGTTTTTTCAATGGATGGGGATTCACCGGACCTTGTGGGCTTGTCTGCTATGTGCAATAAATACGGTTGTCATCTGATCGTTGATGAAGCTCATGCTATTGGCTTATTTGGCTCAAATGGCGGGGGCAAAATTCAGGAATTGAAATTGCAGGAAAATGTCTTTGCCAGAATTATCACTTTCGGGAAGGCCCTGGGATGTCATGGAGCGGCTGTTTTGGGAAGTCGGGAGCTAAGCACATATTTGATAAATTTTGCCAGAAGCTTCATCTATACTACCGCTTTGCCACCTCATACATTAGCTACGGTAATGGCGGCATATCAATTTATGAACAGCTCTGCCGGATTGAGGGAGATAGAATTACTTCATGAAAATATAGCACATTTTAATAGGGAGAAAGAGCGTTTGAATATATCATCTTTTTTTATTTCCAGTTCTTCGGCCATTCATTCCTGTATTATTAAAGGCAATAAAGAGGTAAAGCAAATAGCTCAAAAAATTCAAAAGGAATCATTTGACATCAGGCCTATTCTCTCTCCAACAGTACCCCAGGGAGAGGAGCGTTTACGGTTTTGTTTACACAGTTTTAATTCAAAGGAAGATATAAACAGTATATTACAAAAATTAGCAATTGCGATAAAAAAATTATGAAACAGGAATTTTATACTCTTGGTGCATTTGAGTTTGCTGCCGATGTACAAATTATTAAAGGGAAACTTGAGTCTGAAGGAATTCCTGTCTTTTTAAAGGATGAAAACACTATAAATACAGATCCTTTGATAAGTCAGGCTATAGGAGGAGTTAAGTTACAGGTTTATACCAGAGATAAAGACAGGGCTTTAAATATTTATAATGAGATTAGAAGTTATGCACAGGATAGCCAAGGGAATCTAATTAGCTGTCCCAATTGTAAAGCACAAAGATCGGAAGTATACTATAGTAGAAAAGGCATAATAAATAAGCTGTTTCCGTTTTTAGAAAAGAAAAAATACAAATGTCTGAAGTGTAATATGATTACCCAACCCTAGGGAATAATGAAACGAATTTTTATCACTGGAATATCTACGGACGTTGGGAAAACAATTGCTGCTGCAATTGTAACTGAGTCGCTGAAAGCCGATTACTGGAAGCCCGTACAAGCTGGAGATTTGATTAATACGGATAGTCATAAACTGGCTGAGTTAATCTCCAATAAAAAGACCAAGATTCACAAGAGCAGCTACGAATTAAATACTCCCATGAGTCCTCATGCGGCCGCAGAAATTGATAATCTCACCATTGACATCAATAAAATTGAAGAACCGCTTACGGGCAATCACCTAGTTATTGAGGGGGCGGGAGGCTTACTGGTGCCTTTAAATGATAAGGATACTATTTTAGATATCATCAAACCTAATTATCAGGTTATCGTAGTTTCCAGGCATTATTTGGGAAGCATTAACCACTCATTATTGACCATTGAATGCCTTAAACAAAAAGGGCTGAATGTGGCTGTCATATTTAATGGCAATAAAAACCCAACCACGGAAGAAATAATAATCCGCAAGACGGGGATAAAGGTAATTGGGAGGATTGAGGAAGAAACAAATTTTGACAAACCACTTATTAAAGCATATGCTGCCAAATTCTATCCAATGTTGCAAACGCTTTACAATTATTGAGATAAATCTAGACAGAGGCCAAATATAAAAGAGACCAATTTGTTGGGGAATAGTTGGATATAAATGTTAGAGGTGTAATATATTATAACTTTGTGAAGCGTATAAGAGGGATTTAATAGTATTTATAAATGAAAAGCTATAATTGAAAAACTTAACAGAAAGAGATAAAAAGCATTTGTGGCATCCGCTTACACAGCATAAACTACATCCTGATATGCTTGGGATAGTAAGGGCGAAAGGAGCTATTCTTTACGATGAACACGGTGTTGAATACATAGATGCTATAGCCTCCTGGTACACTTCAATGTACGGACATTGTAATGAATATATTCTAGAAAAGGTACAACTGCAAATGGCGGTGCTGGATCAGGTAGTATTTAGTGGTTTTACTCATGAACCGGCCATAAAGTTATCGGAAGAGTTAATAAAAATATTACCTTTTAATCAGGAGAAATTATTCTTTTCCGATAATGGTTCTACTGCGACTGAGGTCGGAATCAAAATGGCCTTGCAATATCATTTCAATCTGGGCAATAAAAGAAAAGTGCTACTGGCATTTGAAGAGGGTTTTCACGGAGATACGTTTGGAGCCATGTCTGTCTCCGGACTTTCTGTTTACAATGGCCCTTTTGAGGATTATTTAATAGAGGTAGAACGTATTCCTGCCCCAACAAAGGACAATATCGGGGATATTTTGCGTCAACTTTCGGAAAGATTAAAACAGAACGATATAGCTGGATTTATTTATGAGCCTCTGGTGCAGGGAGCCGCTGCCATGAAGATGCATGATGCCGAAGAATTGAATATGATACTCGACCTGCTGAAGAGACATCAGGTCCTGTTAATTGCAGATGAGGTCATGACCGGATTTGGTAAGACCGGAAAGAATTTTGCTTCAGATCATATCTTGGTTAAGCCAGATATCATATGTCTCTCTAAAGCACTTACTGCCGGTTTGATGCCTATGGGGGTAACTTCATGCACTCAGCAGGTCTTCGATGCTTTTTACAGTAATGATATGGCTAAAGGTCTCTTTCATGGTCATACCTATACGGCGAATCCGCTGGCATGTGCAGCAGCCCTGGCTGGTCTCAAATTACTTCAATCTGAACAAATTCAAAAGGATATCCGGCGGGTTATTAGTTCACATCAGGCGTTTGGCGTAAAAATCAAACGGCATCCCAGGGTGGCATCAATTCGTCAGTGCGGAATCATATTTGCGCTTGATTTGGATATTGAAATGGAACGTTACGGAAATTTACGTGACCGTCTGTTTAACTTTTTTATGGAGCATGGTGTGTTTTTACGTCCATTAGGGAATACCATCTATATTTTGGCTTCGTATACAATTACGGATGTTCAGTTAAAACAGGTTTATGATGTCATTGAACTCGCAGTGGATACGGTTGTTTAGAATTGGCAAAGGACTTTACTCCCAGTCATTGTCTAGGAGGTCTACCTCATTATTATCCTGGATGACGACCCTTATTTCCTCATAGGTCCATGTATCACCTATAGCGGTTGCTTTAATAAATAAAGTCCCGTTTTCCTTTGTGCCACTAATGGGTACCTTCATATGGGCACTTTTTTCATCATTTATCCAATTAAATTCACCCTGCACCTTCCCGTTTTTTACAATTGGAGAGCCCATAAGTTTAACGATATCAGGGTCTGTATTAATTTTATTAATGGCATATTCCAAAGGAATAGAATCATCCATCATCGAAGTAACACCATAAAATATGGAACCAATAAAAATACCTAGAACAACTAAAACAGTCAGGCATCCACCTACCGGTAAAGCCCAGGACCAGTTTCGTTTCCACCAACCTGGCTCCGGTAACAATTCATTGTTCATTGTTTTTTATATTGTTTTTATTCATTCAAGGTAAGAACTTTTATTTTTACTTATAAATAAATATCCATTGGTTCAACCCGTGACTATTACATCGATTGCTTCAATCTCCTCTTTGGGTATTAATAAAGAGGGTATTTGGGCCAATTATCAACATTCAAACCACTTTTGCCAGGAAGCTATTTTTGGAGATAAATTGGCTTGTGTATCTGCCTTGTCCGAGTCTGGCAAATTAGAAATAAAGACACTTCGAAATAGTAATTCCAGGTACCAGCACCTGGACGATAGTGTCCTTTATGGTATTTTTGCGGCCAGGCAGGCAGTCGCAAATGCGAGTTGGGGGGAAAATGAAAATTTCGGGATTAATATGGGCTCTTCCCGGGGTGCAACAGGCCTTTTTGAAAAATACCACAATGAGTTTCTGCAAAAGGGTACTGCCGCTGTCTTAACTTCTCCCACTACTACCTTGGGGAATATTTCTTCCTGGATAGCTCATGATCTAGGTTCAAAGGGACCTAACATTTCACATTCCATTACCTGTTCTACTGCACTTCATGCTATGTTAAATGGTGTAGCCTGGATTAAAAGTGGGATGGCAGAAAAATTCCTTATAGGAGGGAGTGAAGCTCCATTGACTGCTTTTACAATAGCTCAGATGAAGGCGCTTAAGATATATGCCCCGGAAGGCGAGAGTGATTATCCGTGCAGGGCTCTTGACCTGGATAAGCGTCAAAATACTATGGTACTTGGCGAAGGTGCAGGAGCTGCCTGTCTGGAATATGGAATTGGGGATAAGTCACTGGCTATCATAGAAGGTATGGGATTTGCCACGGAACCATTAGAACACAATATTTCTATTTCCGCAGATGCTCAATGCCTGCAGGATTCCATGCTTATGGCCCTGAAGGGAATAAATAGGAAAGATGTCGATATTATTGTTATGCATGCCCCTGGGACCGTAAGGGGGGATAGCGCTGAATTTGCCGCAATTCAAACTATATTCGGGAATAACTTACCCGCACTAACCACAAATAAATGGAAAGTGGGCCATACATTTGGAGCCTCAGGAATCTTAAGTATAGAAATGGCAATATTAATGCTGCAACACCAAACTTTTTATGGAGTTCCTTTTATGAAGCAGGAGGCGCCTCAGAAAATAAACAGAGTGCTTATTAATGCAGTAGGTTTTGGCGGAAATGCGGTTAGTATTTTGTTGAAGAACCCTAAAAATTAAGCTGGTAAGATCACTACAATAAAGATTTGATTTATCGGTTTTTTGAGGATTAAAGATTATTTTTGAAAATTAGATAATATTCTTATATAGGGCTATGGAAAGACATAACTGGACAAAAGAGGAAATACTTGAAATATATAATAAACCCTTGATGGAATTATTATATGAAGCAGCCACAGTACACCGCGAGTTTCATGATCCGAATACGGTCCAGGTATCTACCTTGCTATCCATAAAAACAGGTGGTTGCCCGGAAGATTGTGGTTATTGTCCTCAGGCTGCCCGTTATCATACTAATGTTGAAGGTAATGACCTGATGACTGTTCAGCAAGTAAAAGCACAGGCTTTACGTGCCAAGGAGTCCGGAAGTTCAAGAGTTTGTATGGGAGCAGCCTGGCGAAATGTAAAGGATGGTTGGGAGTTTGAACAGGTTTTGGAAATGGTTAGAACCATTAATAAGCTGGATATGGAAGTCTGTTGCACGTTGGGAATGCTAACTGAAAATCAGGCGAGTCGTTTGGCAGAAGCTGGTCTTTATGCCTATAACCATAACCTCGACACTTCCGAGGATTATTATAAAGATGTAATTTCAACCAGGGCTTTTGACGATAGACTAAAGACTATAGAAAATGTCAGGAAAAGCAATGTAACTGTCTGTAGCGGGGGAATAATAGGCATGGGTGAGAAATTGGAAGACAGAGCCGGGATGTTGGTAGCATTATCTACTTTAAATCCCCAACCCGAATCCGTTCCTATTAATGCACTGGTTGCAGTAGAAGGAACTCCAATGCAGGACATTGACCCAATTCCTATTTGGGATATGATTCGGATGGTTGCCACAACCCGAATAGTGATGCCTAAAACCCAGGTAAGACTGTCGGCTGGCAGAACAGAAATGACCAGAGAAGGACAGGCGATGTGCTTTTTTGCTGGAGCTAATTCGATTTTTGCAGGGGATAAATTATTGACAACACCTAACCCTGATGTCAATGAAGACTTTAATATGTTCAAAGAATTAGGACTTATTCCCCAAAAGCCGTTTGTTAAAGCTCCACAACCGAAGACTGTGGAAGCCAATGAATCTTTGTTACAGCCCATTGGAGAAAAGCCCAGATGGTCAAGACCGGAACATAAGATCGAACGCAATGAACTTGCAAGGGCTAAATACAATCCAGATAGCCCGTCATAGAAAGATAATTTGATAGTTTTTCAACTTCATAGATTAATATACCTCTGAGATTTTGCAATTAAAGGATATACCAAGAGTAAAAACTATTAGCAGGGCGGACTTTATAAAAAATTATTATAAGCCCCAAAAACCTGTTGTAATTGAAAAATTTATTACACAATGGCCCGCCTATTCTAAATGGCATTTTGATTATATAAAAGAGAAGGCAGGCGATTTAACGGTACCACTATATGATGACCGGCCTGTGGATTATAAGGATGGATTCAATGAGCCTCATACCACAATGAAAATGGGTGCCTATATAGATCTTCTTAGAAAGCAGCCCACTAAATACAGAATATTTTTATGGAATCTGATAAAGGAAGTTCCACAACTCCAAAATGATTTCACTTATCCAGATTTTGGTATACCATTAATGAAGGGATTACCCATGTTATTCTTTGGAGGCATTGATTCGTATACATTTATGCATTACGATATTGACCTTGCCAATATTTTCCACTTTCATTTTGAAGGTAAAAAGGAATGTATCCTTTTTCCTCAAACTCAGAATAAATTTCTCTATAAAGTACCACATTCACTAATTACGCACGAAAGTATAAATTTTTCAAATCCAGATCTGGATAAATGGCCTGCTTTGCAATATGCAAATGGATTTAAGACCCATTTGGAACATGGAGAATTACTATATATTCCGGAGGGCTTTTGGCATTATATGAAATATGTTACACCCGGGTTTTCAATGAGCCTTCGCGGGATTGCTCATAACCCCAAAAATCTTGGGAAAGCGGTCTATAACGTATTTATTATGAGGTACTTTGATAATTTTATGCGTAGAGTTAAAGGCCAGAAATGGATTGACTGGAAGAATGAGGAAGCCATAAAAAGGACCCATAAAATACTCGGGTAATTTTATATTCAAAATAAAATTAATCTCCACCGTATTTTTTCTTTCGATTTATGATTATGTTTACATTTCTATTAATTGTAATTGATGCATCTGCTCGAAGTAAAGTCCCGCCGCGATTGTAAAAGATTTGTTACTTTCCCTGTCGATCTTTACAAAAATCAAAAACAATACATAAGACCTCTTGATAAGGACATTGCAGATATTTTTGACCCTCAGGTTAATAAAAATTTTGAGCGAGGCAATTGTATTCGATGGCTTTTGTTAAATGAGGGTAAAGTTATTGGCCGTATTGCAGCTTTTATTTTAAGAAAAACCTCAGTAAAAGGCAAAACTGAATCTAATGGGGGGGTAGGCTTTTTTGAATGTATTAATAATCAAACGGCTGCCAATGCCCTATTCGATGTGAGTAAGAATTGGTTGATATCCCAGGGCGTGGAGTTTATGGACGGACCAATAAATTTTGGAGCAAGAGACAAATGGTGGGGACTGTTAACCAAGGGATACGAACTTGAACCTAATTATCAATGCAATTATAATTTTTCCTATTATAAAGAGCTATTCGAAAACTATGGTTTTCAAACATATTTTGAGCATTATACTTTCTTAAAAATTATTAAGGAAGATGTGCACCCTAGATTAGACCGAAAGGCCCAAATAGTAAATAGTAACCCGGATTATTCGTTTGACCATTTCAAAATGGAAAAGTTTGAAGAACAGACAGATAATATAATTGACATGTACAATAAAGCCTGGGTTAATCATGAAGGTGTCTCAGCTATATCAAAGGAGCAGGGTCATGCACTTATGAATAAATTGAAACCAATAATTGATGAAAAAATAATTTGGTTTGCATATTACAAAGGCGAACCGGTGGCCTTTTATATCAATATTCCTGAAGTGAATCAGTGGTTTAAGTATGTTAATGGAAAATTGAATCTCCTTGGAAAATTAAAATTTTTATGGCATAAATGGCAAAAAAGAAATAAGAAGATGTTAGGGTTTGTATTCGGAGTTGTACCGGAACATCAGGGCAAGGGACTGGATGGGGGAATAATTCAAGCCTTTCATAACATGGCAAAAAGCTTATCCAACCAATATGAAGTTATTGAAATTAATGGAATAGGCGATTTTAATAGAAAAATGATTATTGTTGTCAAGCAAGTGGGGGGTGACATATGTAA
>JAHEBI010000073.1 GCA_024642325.1 Eudoraea sp.
CATATCTTCCTGTCTGACAATTCGGGAAACAATACCTTTGTTACCATGACGTCCAGCCATTTTATCCCCTACTTTCAGCTTACGCTTTTTGGCGATATATACTTTTGCCAGTTTCATAATACCCGCAGGCAACTCATCACCAACAGAGATAGTGAATTTGTCTCTTCTAAGATTTCCCTGAAGATCGTTCAGTTTAATCTTATAGTGGTGAAGCAAGTCGGCAACCATGATATTAGTATCTTTGTCCGTAGTCCAGCTTCCGCCTACAAGGTGGGCAAAATCGTCTACGGCATTCAACATCTTCATGGTATACTTTTTACCCTTAGGCAACACTTCTTCACCAAGATCATTCATCACTCCCTGAGAAGTTTTGCCATTGATAAGTTTAAACAGCTTTTCTATAAGGATTTCTTTAAGTTCCTGGAATTTTACTTCATATTCAAGTTCCAGACTGGAAATAGCTTCCTTGTCTTCTGAACGTTTGCGTTTATCCTTAATGGAACGGGAAAACAACTTTTTATCTATTACTACGCCACGTAACGAGGGAGATGCTTTTAAAGAGGCATCCTTAACATCCCCTGCTTTATCTCCAAAAATAGCGCGAAGTAATTTTTCTTCAGGTGTAGGATCCGATTCGCCTTTTGGCGTAATCTTACCGATCAGAATATCTCCTGGCTTTACTTCTGCACCGATACGAATCATTCCATATTCATCAAGGTCTTTAGTTGCCTCTTCAGAAACGTTGGGAATATCGTTAGTCAACTCTTCTGCTCCCAATTTGGTGTCTCTAACTTCCAGAGAGTACTCATCTATATGTATGGAAGTAAAAATATCTTCACGAACAACTTTTTCGGAGATAACAATCGCATCCTCGAAGTTATATCCCTTCCATGGCATAAAGGCCACTTTCAGGTTTCTACCGAGTGCCAATTCACCACTTTCCGTAGCATATCCTTCACAAAGAACCTGGCCTTTTTTAACCTTATCTCCTTTTTGGACAATTGGTTTAAGGTTTATACTAGTCCCCTGGTTGGTTTTTCTGAACTTAACCAATTCATAAGTCTTGGAATCTTCTTCAAAACTTACCAATTTTTCTGCTTCGCTTCGTTTGTAGTTAATGGTGATCCTTTGAGCATCCACATATTCTATGACACCGTCTCCTTCCGCATTTATCAATACCCTTGAATCTGATGCCACCTGTCTTTCCAATCCTGTTCCTACAATTGGAGATTGCGGTTTCAACAAAGGAACTGCCTGACGCATCATGTTAGATCCCATCAATGCCCTGTTCGCATCATCGTGTTCAAGGAAAGGAATTAACGAAGCAGATATGGATGCAATCTGATTAGGTGCAACATCGGTATAATTTACATCTATTGGATCTACAACCGGAAAATCTCCTTCTTCCCTTACAATAACTTTTTCCTGATCTATAGTGCCATTATCCTTAAGCGGAATATTGGCCTGCGATATTTTCATGCCTTCTTCTTCTTCGGCACTCAGGTATATGAAATCCTTTGTATCTACTATTCCTTTATCAACTTTGCGATAAGGTGTTTCAAGGAAGCCCATGGGGTTTACTTTCGCAAATACTGCAAGAGATGAAATTAGTCCAATATTTGGACCTTCAGGGGTTTCAATCGGACAAAGTCTTCCGTAATGTGTATAGTGAACATCTCGTACTTCAAATCCCGCACGTTCTCTTGAAAGACCACCTGGCCCGAGAGCTGATAATCTTCTCTTGTGTGTAATTTCCGCAAGAGGATTCGTCTGATCCATGAACTGTGATAGCTGGTTGGTACCAAAAAATGAATTTATCACAGAGGACAGTGTTTTGGCATTTATCAGATCAATCGGAGTAAACACTTCATTGTCCCTTACATTCATTCGCTCACGAATAGTCCTTGCCATACGTGCCAAACCAACACCAAACTGAGATGACAATTGCTCGCCAACAGTTCTAACACGCCTATTGGAAAGGTGATCTATATCATCAATTTCCGCTTTAGAATTTATAAGTTCAATTAAATACTTGATAATGGTGATAATATCTTCCTTGGTAAGTACCTGTTTGTCCATACCAATATCCAGACCAAGCTTTTTATTCATCCTGTAACGACCAACTTCACCTAAATTATATCGTTGATCAGAGAAGAACAATTTGTCAATTATACCACGTGCTGTTTCTTCATCAGGTGGTTCTGCATTACGCAATTGACGGTAGATATGTTCTACAGCCTCTTTTTCAGAATTTGTGGGGTCTTTTTGTAAAGTATTATGAATAATTGCATAATCACTCTGGGCATTATTCTCTTTATGAAGCAGAACGGTTTTTACATCTGCCGCTATAATTTCATCAATATGTTCCTTTTCAAGAACTGTATCACGATCCAGGATTATTTCATTTCGTTCTATGGAAACAACTTCACCAGTATCTTCATCAACAAAATCCTCGTGCCAGGTATTAAGAACCCTCGCAGCAAGTTTACGCCCTAATATCTTCTTTAATCCCGTTTTTGAAACTTTAACTTCTTCAGACAGGTCAAATATCTCCAGAATATCCTTGTCTCTTTCAAAACCTATTGCCCTAAACAAAGTTGTAACCGGTAATTTTTTCTTTCTATCAATGTACGCATACATTACGCTATTGATATCAGTAGCAAATTCTATCCAGGATCCTTTAAAAGGAATCACTCTGGCAGAATATAATTTGGTGCCATTGGCATGAAAAGATTGGCCAAAGAATACCCCTGGAGAACGATGTAACTGAGAAACAACAACACGTTCCGCTCCATTTATAACAAAAGTTCCGCTGGGCGTCATATAAGGTATGGTGCCCAAATATACATCCTGAACAATAGTTTCAAAATCCTCGTGTTCCGGATCGGTACAATATAGTTTTAATCGGGCTTTAAGAGGCACGCTGTATGTCAGACCTCTCTCTATACATTCTTGTATGGAATACCTGGGTGGATCTATAAAGTAATCAAGAAACTCCAGTACAAATTGGTTTCTTGTGTCGGTTATTGGAAAGTTTTCCATGAAGGTGTTGTACAAGCCTTCATTGCCCCTTTTGTCAGATTTTGTTTCAAGTTGAAAAAAATCTTGAAATGATTTAATCTGAATGTCCAAGAAATCCGGATAATCCGGAATGTTCTTAGCGGATGCGAAGTTTACTCTTTCAGTCTGTTTTGTGAACATCTATGGACAAAATTTTGATCGTGAATACCTAAAAATGGGTAGTATATTACTTTATATACTATGTATAAAAGGGTTTAGGTCTAGCCACCAAACCGGCGGAAAGACCTAAACCAAAATCATATGGTTCTCGCTATTATTTAAGCTCAACTTCTGCTCCAGCTTCTTCTAATGATTTTTTGATCCCTTCAGCTTCGTCTTTAGACACACCTTCTTTTACTGCTTTCGGTGCACTGTCAACGATGTCTTTAGCATCTTTCAATCCAAGGCCAGTCAATTCTTTAACCAATTTAACCACAGCCAATTTAGAACCTCCAGCAGCTGTCAAAATAACATCAAATTCTGTTTTTTCTTCAGCGGCTTCTACATCACCTCCTGCGGCTCCTCCACCAGCAGCAACTGCAACAGCTGCAGCAGCTGGCTCTATGCCATACTCTTCTTTTAATATATTAGCTAACTCGTTTACTTCTTTTACGGTTAAGTTAACCAATTGTTCTGCGAAATCTTTTAAATCTGCCATTTTTCTATCGTTTAATAAAATTCTTAAATTATTCTAGTTTTTAGTGCGTATAAATTATTTTTCAGATAATGTTTTAAGGATACCTGCCAGTTTTCCACCTCCGGATTTTAATCCAGAAATAACATTTTTGGCAGGGGACTGCAATAGGCCAATGATTTCGCCTATCATTTCCTCTTTGGATTTAATATCTACCAAAGCATCCAAATTTTCATCCCCTACATAAATTGCCTCCTGTACAAAAGCACCTTTTAATAAAGGTATGTTTGTTTTTTTGCGGAAACTTTTTATAAGTTTAGCAGGTGCATTACTGGTTTCTGAAATCATTAAAGAAGTATTTCCCTTTAAAATTTCAGGTAATTCACCGAATTCTTTTTCCGATGCTTCCATTGCCTTTGCCAGTAAAGTATTTTTTACTACAGACAATTTAATGTTTGCTTTAAAGCAAGCTCTTCTTAATGCCGAGGTTGCCACTGCATCCAATCCGGAAATATCTGCCAAATAAATCGTTGAATTATCAGCTAACTGAGCCGTCAAATCTTGTATAACGGTTGCTTTTTCTTCTCTTGTCATGATTTTAAAACGTTTACAGTTAAACTGCTTTTGGATCTAATTGTAGACTAGGACTCATTGTACTGGACATATAAATGCTTCTCATATATATACCCTTTGCCGCTGCCGGTTTTAACTTATTTAAAGTATCAATTAATTCCTTAGCGTTTCCAGCTATTTTATCTGCCGAAAACGAAGCTTTACCAATGGCCGCATGTACAATACCAGCCTTATCTACTTTAAAATCTATTTTACCCGCCTTTACATCAGAAACAGCCTTGGCCACATCCATAGTTACGGTACCGGTTTTTGGATTGGGCATTAATCCTCTTGGACCCAAAATACGTCCTAAAGGCCCTAATTTACCCATAACACTTGGCATTGTGATAATTACATCTACATCTGTCCAACCGCCTTTTATTTTATCCAAATACTCATCCATACCAACAAAGTCTGCACCAGCTTCTTTAGCTTCGGCTTCCTTATCAGGGGTTACCAAAGCCAGGACTTTTACATCTTTACCGGTACCATGAGGCAATGTTACAACCCCACGTACCATTTGATTGGCTTTACGTGGATCTACTCCTAACCTAACAGCAAGGTCAATGCTCGCATCAAACTTTGCGTTGGTTATCTCTTTTACAAGCGCAGAAGCTTCTGTCAAAGAATAGAGTTTATCTTTCTCTATTTTAGAATGTGCTTCCTTTTGCTTTCTGGTTAATTTTGCCATGTTAAAAATTGCTTTTAAGATTTTAAAAAGGTCTTTTACCTGAGACTTTCAACCCCATAGATCTTGCTGTACCGGCTACCATCGACATTGCCGATTCTACGGTAAAAGCATTTAGGTCAACCATTTTTTCCTCTGCTATGGTTCTCACCTGGTCCCATGAAACATTCCCTGGTTTTACTCGGTTAGGTTCGCCAGATCCTTTCTTAATCTTAGCCGCTTCCAAAAGTTGTACTGCCGCAGGTGGTGTTTTAACAACGAAGTCAAATGACTTGTCCTTATATACGGTGATAACAACAGGCAATATTTTGCCTTGCTTGTCCTGTGTACGAGCATTAAACTGCTTACAGAACTCCATGATGTTAACGCCGGCAGCACCTAAAGCGGGTCCAACCGGTGGCGACGGATTCGCAACACCTCCCCTAACTTGTAGTTTAACTACTTTACTTACTTCTTTTGCCATTGTTTTAAATTAAATTTAAAGTGTGTTATATTTTGGAAGCAACACAACTTATATATATATGTAACAATTTTCTATACTTTCTCTACTTGCATATAACTCAATTCCAATGGTGTTTTTCTTCCGAAAATTTTCACCATAACCTCCAATTTCCTTTTCTCCTCATTAATTTTTTCTACCGTACCATTAAAACCATTAAAAGGTCCGTCTATAACCTTTACAGTTTCTCCCAGGATAAATGGTATTGCCACACTATCAGAATTAACAGCTAATTCATCTACTTTCCCCAACATTCGGTTTACTTCTGATTTTCTTAAAGGAACAGGATCACCTCCCTTTGTTTCTCCCAAAAAGCCAATTACATTTGTTATGGAGCGTATAATGTGAATCATCTCTCCACCTAAATTAGCCTTGATCATTATATATCCGGGAAAATAAACTCTCTCCTTGTTTATCTTTTTCCCGTTTCTTATCTGTACTACTTTCTCTGTTGGAACCAAAACTTCTTCCAGGTAATCACCAAATCCATGACGTTCCACTTCACTTTCAATATAGCCCTTGATCTTGTTCTCCTGACCACTGACAGCTCTTACCACATACCATTTCTTTTCTAATACTTCAGACATAGGTCCCGGACTTAATTAATTTAAGGTGTTAAAGTAAAGTTGAATAAGTTTACTGAATACGGTATCTATACCCCATGTTGCCAGAGCGAACAGTATGGAAAACACCGCAACAATAACCATAAGATTAGATGATTCTGCCCTGGATGGTAAAGTAACATTATGCCTTAATTCTTCTATTGACTCCTTTATATATGTTAACATACCGATTAATTTATTCCATTATAAAGAATGCTTTTCCAACATTCAATGACTCAGCTATAAGCAAGACCATTCTTTCAGGCCATTAACTGTACTCTCTTATTCATGATCTGCACGGGAGGAGAGGCTCGAACTCCCGACACCTGGTTTTGGAGACCAGTGCTCTACCAACTGAGCTACACCCGTTTATAATTACACTGAAAGGTATCCCGCGATTGCAGGACACCCTTAGTGTATAAAATTATATCGTGATTAATCTATAATCTTAGTTACCTGACCGGCACCAACGGTTCTACCACCTTCACGGATAGCAAACCTAAGCCCTTCACTTAAAGCGATAGGCTGGATCAAGTCTACAGTAATAGTTAAGTTATCACCAGGCATTACCATTTCAACACCACTAGGAAGATTTATTGTTCCTGTAACATCCGTTGTTCTAACATAGAACTGAGGACGGTAGTTATTGTGGAATGGTGTATGACGACCACCTTCTTCTTTTTTAAGAATATACACCTCTGCTTCAAATTTAGCATGAGGCTTAACAGAACCTGGCTTACAAATAACCATTCCTCTGCTAATCTGTGATTTTTCAATACCTCTCAATAAAATACCAACGTTATCACCAGCTTCTCCTCTATCCAAAATTTTACGGAACATCTCTACCCCGGTAATAGTAGAAGTCAATTTTTCAGCACCCATACCAATGATTTCAACAGGGTCACCAGTATTGGCAATTCCGGTTTCTATACGACCAGTTGCAACAGTACCACGACCAGTAATTGTAAATACATCTTCAACAGGCATTAAGAAATCTTTTTCAACATCTCTTTTTGGCAATTCAATCCATTCGTCAACAGCATTCATTAACTCCATAACTGTATCCACCCATTTTTGCTCACCATTTAAGGCGCCCAAAGCTGATCCTGAAATAACAGGTCCGTTATCACCATCGTACTCATAGAAAGACAGAAGCTCTCTAACTTCCATTTCAACAAGTTCCAACAACTCCTCATCATCAACCATATCTACCTTATTCAAGAAAACAACCATTCTTGGAATACCTACCTGACGGCCTAATAGTATATGCTCTCTGGTTTGAGGCATTGGACCATCTGTGGCAGCAACCACCAAAATAGCTCCGTCCATTTGCGCAGCACCTGTTACCATGTTCTTCACGTAATCCGCGTGACCAGGACAATCTACATGTGCGTAATGACGGTTTGCCGTTGAATATTCAACGTGAGACGTATTAATTGTAATACCTCGTTCCTTTTCTTCAGGAGCGTTGTCGATTGAATCGAAACTTCTCACTTCAGAAAGTCCAGCGTTTGCTAAAACAGTAGTAATAGCAGCAGTTAATGTAGTTTTACCGTGATCCACGTGTCCAATAGTACCAATATTTAAGTGTGGTTTGGAACGATCAAAAGTTGCCTTTGCCATTTTGAATGAATTTAATCTTAGTTTATATTAGTTTATAATAATTAATGCCTAATTCTTTTTGAGCCAACGACGGGAATTGAACCCGTGACCTCTTCCTTACCAAGGAAACGCTCTACCCCTGAGCTACGTCGGCTTATGGGTCTCCAGGTTTTATATTTTGATATTAAGGTTAAATCTTCCCCTGATCAAAACAGCATGCGTTAACTCAATTTCTTTGAGCGGGAGACCGGGTTCGAACCGGCGACATTCAGCTTGGAAGGCTGACGCTCTACCAACTGAGCTACTCCCGCATTATTAATTTTCAATATTTCACAATCCTACTTAACATCTTTCGCCTTCAGATTGAGAACAAAACCCGACGCCATATTTATCTGGTTTTAGATTTACAACAACATTATTCAACATACTGCTCTCAAAAACCAGTTGTGGGGAGAGCAGGATTCGAACCTGCGAAGGTAAAACCAACAGATTTACAGTCTGTCCTCGTTGGCCGCTTGAGTATCTCCCCTCCTTGCATTTATATGAACTTACGAGCCGATGGAGGGACTCGAACCCACGACCTGCTGATTACAAATCAGCTGCTCTAGCCAGCTGAGCTACATCGGCTTTTTAAAGCCTTTTAAAGCATAAAAAAGTCCGCTATTTCTAACGGACTGCAAATGTAGATAATTATTTTTTTAATCAAAACTATTTTACAAAAATTTTAAAGAGGGCTGAAACCTTGGTTTTTTCTTCTTTTTGACCAATTTTCTTTCCAAAGATTCACAGGCAGAATCAATAGCCTCCTCAAAAGATTTGCATTGCTTTTTTACTACAAAGGTATCTTTTGGAATATGTAGTTTAATATCAACCATTTTATTTTCTTTTTCACTAGTATTTTCAACCTTCAAAAACACATCAGCACTCACAATCTTATCATAAAAAAGTTCCAGCTTATCTAAACGTGATTGACTGAAATTTAGAAGCTTTGCGTCAGCATTAAAATTTACTGCTTGTGTATTTACCTTCATAAGTTGACTATTTTAGGTTAAACATTAGGAAAGAACGTATTACTGTTTTTTGCTCCTTGGATGAGCAGATGTATGTACTTTTTTTAGTTCGGCTATACTATTATGGGTGTATACCTGAGTAGATGCCAA
>JAHEBI010000074.1 GCA_024642325.1 Eudoraea sp.
CCCACTATATCAAATATGTTGGCATTACTTTTAGCAGCTGAAAAATCTGTTGAAAAACTACCAAAAAGCTTATATTTCTCTGTAATATATACTTCAGTGCCCACTCCGTAATTTATTACCGAACGTAATTTCGAGCTTAAATCAAAAGAGTTAATCTCATCTATGCCATCTTCAATTGAAGGAAGCGTCAAACGGTCATATTCATCAACCTTGGCATGCCAGTCGACTTTTAAATGCAGCATACTTTTCCCAATTGGAACACCAGATCCAATGGCGATTCCCAATGGCACTTTTCTGGATGAACCAATGTTTTGCAAATCCACAAATTTAAAAATATCTTCCTCAACACTATTTCCTGCCAATGTCTGCTGATATTTAAATTTTCCGTTACCCTTAATTTCCCAATAGGGCAAATCGATATTCAACCCTAGACTAATTTTAGATAATTTCCAGGCAAAACCCAATTTCCAAAACATTCCGTAAGATTCCTGTCTAATTCGGAATTGGCTATAAAAGAAATTTACGTTTTGACTTTCTTCCTGGGAACTATATGTTAAAAAATTTGACCCTTGATAATCATAAACCGAAGCGAAAACGGAAACACCTATACTGAAATTTTCAGTTATCATTTTCCCCCAGGTTAAGCCGTACCATTCGTCTGTTTCTTTAAATCCCAATTGTATTTCTCCAATAAATCTTTCCACACCATCATTTTCTTCAAGTATGTCCCCAGGTTGAATTCCCGTAGAATAGTTGATATTAAAGTTCGATTTCGCCCTGGAGATAAAAGAATAGGCAAAATTATGGCCTTTTAAAGATTTAATTTTAAAAGTCCCGGCGAGCATACTTGGTATTCCCTGAAATTTTGAACTGCTTAATTTTGTATTTTCACCAACAGTGTTCTTAATATTAAAACTAATATATTGGTAGGCCTTGGCATCAATTGAAAAAGCGGGATTTTCCACCATAGCAATTCTTGCAGGATTATAATAGGTCAATCCTAAATCATCAACACTACCTGTAACGTTTCCGCTTAATAAAATAGATCTATTACCGAAATTCTCACTATTATAATTATCTCCTTGAGAAAATAGGGAAATTGAAATTAATATAATAGGTACTATTTTTTTCATTATAAATGATTGAGGTCAAAAAAAAGTATCTCATATTTATTCAATAGCTGTGGAGAAAAAATATTTACCGAAACCCCCATGAAAAACTTATTTAGAATAATTTCTTAGGGGAATTTTTATAATTCGCTAGCAATAATAAACAAGTATAACTTGAATTAAAATGAGATTGATCATGTATTGCAGATGGCCTTTTTAGAAAAGCACAAGCTGGACCGGTGAGATATTAGATTCCCTGGTATAGAGATCTTTTGTTTGAAAAGAGGAAGTAACTTGTGGGGTGAATAAACAAAAGACAATGTTTTCATTTAATGGTTTCATTGATTTATTCTTTTTAAAATCGAACGATAAATGTATCAGCTATGTGCAATGTAGCTCATGATATAAATCATCAAACTTCTGAAATCGCGGGTTTAACTTAGTGTCCTGAAACAATAAACAGGATGATTGTATTCGTTTTTGGTTTGCCAGGTACCGGCAAGAGTTATTTTGCTTCAAGACTTGCAAAAATGATAGATGCCAGCTATCTGAATAGTGATAAGTTAAGGAAGGAGCTATTTGCACAAAGAACATATTCCTATCATGAGAAAAAAGTGGTTTATGATACCATGCTCGGCAAGGCGAAAGAAGCAATAGCCATGGGTCAAAACCTGGTACTTGATGCCACATTCCATAAAAAAGAAACCAGAGATACTTTTATGAAGCAAGTATCAGATCAGGGCGAGGTTTTTTATATTGAATTACATTCAGCCGAAAGTACGATCAAAGAGCGATTAAAAAAAAGCAGGCCTTATAGCGAAGCCGATTTTGAAGTATATAAACTGATCCAGCAACAATGGGAACCGTTTAACGAGCACCATTTGGTGTTGGAATCTACGAATAATAACATTGAAGAAATGTTGCTAAAAGCTGTGCAATACATAGGTTGGAAGAATGATACAGGAACAGATAAATAGCTTGCTCTTAGAAGGGGAATTTCCGGAAGTTTCAGCAGAAAGGGAATTGATTGAAACCCATATTTCATGGGTCTTTATTTGCCGCCGGTTCGTTTACAAAATCAAAAAGCCCATTAAATATTCATTTCTTGATTTTTCTACTATTGAAAAGCGTAAAAAATATTGCAAAAGGGAAATTGAATTGAACAAGCGGCTAACCAATGACATTTACCTGGATGTGGTTCCCATATATAGATTGAATGACCATTATAAAATAGGAGGAAACGCTGGGACGGTAATCGACTACGCCGTAAGGATGCATAAAATGGACAGGACTAAACAAATGGACCAGCTGTTGGTTCAAAATAAAGTAACGAAATCCGACATTCAAAACCTGGCTAAAAAAATTGCGATTTTTCATGGGAACACTGTTATAATCTATCAAAAAGACGTGCTGGATATTCAGGAAGAATTCAACGATTTGGAAGGGGAAAAGGGGTATCTCGCAAGGCAATCTAATGGCAGCAAGTATGCAACTATTATTGAAAGCGCCATAAAAGCCTCCAATGATTTTTTAAAGAGAAACAAGGATTTGCTGGCGGGCAGACTCAGGGCCGGTTTCTTCAGGGATTGCCATGGAGACCTTCATTCCAGGAATATTTTTTTATTACCATCGCCTCAACCTTTCGATTGTATTGAATTCAATGATGATTACAGGCAAATCGATGTTTTGAACGAAGTGGCCTTTCTATGTATGGATCTCGATGCATTTGGGAAAAAAGATTTATCCGAGCTATTTCTCGAATATTACAATCAATTTTTCCCCACAATGAAATCGTCGAAAGAACACCATCTTTTTGTTTTTTACAAGGCCTATCGCGCAAATGTACGCGCCAAGGTCAACAGTTTGAGGGCAAAGAGTGCGGTGGACGAAAAAGAAAGAACAAAGGCATTGTCTGAAGTAGATAAATACCTTCGGTTGATGGAAAGCTATTTGAAAACCCTTAGTTTATGATACTTTCCTGGTTTCTAGACTCAAAAAGTAAACTTTTGCGTTTCAAAACAAAAAAAGCCCCTCACACTTTTGTGTGAAGGGCTTAATGTTTGCGGTCCGGACGGGATTGCTTTCTCCCCACTTCCGTTAAAACTACAGTGTATCAAAAGCGGCCTGGGGGGTGGGCATGCAAATCAACCGCCCTTTGCCAACTGCGTTGGCTGATACTTTCCTGGTTTCTACACTCAAAAAGTAAACTTTTGCGTTTCGAAACTAAAAAAGCCCCTCACACTTTTGTGTGAAGGGCTTAATGTTTGCGGTCCGGACGGGATTGATTCCCTCTCTCCTTTCGGAAATCGGCCTAAGGGGGTGGGCCCAGCGGTAAAGCGAGTCCTTCTGGTTTCAAAGAAACCAGTTATTCTTTTTCCTTTATCCACAGTTCTAAGTAAACTCAAATGCTCCTAAATGAAAAAGTCCTAAGCACTTACGTGCACAGGACTCTTCTATACTGCGGTCCGGACGGGACTCGAACCCGCGACCCCCTGCGTGACAGGCAGGTATTCTAACCAACTGAACTACCGGACCGTGGCGTTTAGCGTGTGCAAATATACGCTGCTTATTGAATTCCACAAACAATTTTTTTAAAATTCGGTCAGGGCTATAAAAAATTCTGCCGCTCTATCATAAACGTATTCAATACCCTGGTAAAAGGTTTCCGGATATCTACTTCCACATATTTGATTTTGTACTGTGCACATTTTAGTTTTAAATCTTCCAAATATTCATTGATCCCAATTTCATAGGCTTCTTTAATACTGTCGGCATAGAGGTCTATATGACTTCCTGTTTCTACATCAATAAATCTTTTGGGGGTGTTCTCAAAGTTAAAATGTAATTCCGTTTCATTGTCCAGTAAGTGGAATAGGACTACTTCATGTTTGTTGTATTTTAAATGACGCAGGGCATCAAAAAGTTTTTCATCTGAAGTGGTGGTCTGGAACATATCTGTAAAAAGAAAAACAAGGCTACGCCTTTTTATCTTCTCTGCTATCTGATGTAAATAAGTATAGAGTTCTGTTTGTCTGGCGGGCTTCCTTTCCAGGCTTATTTCACTTAGCTTGGCCAGCAACATCTGGTGCTGTCTTTCACTTCCCTTCTCAGAGGCGTAAAAGGAATATTCATCAGAAAAAACACTTAATCCCACAGCATCACGCTGTTTTTTCAGAATGTTCATTAAAGCGGCAATGGCAAGTACCCCGAAACCTATTTTGTTTAAATGATCAATGGAAAGCTTGTGTATTTCCGGATAGTACATCGAGGCGGAATTATCCAGGATCATATGACATCTCAGATTGGTCTCTTCTTCATATCTTTTGGTATAAAGCTTGTCTGTCTTTGCAAACAGTTTCCAGTCTATATGCTTGGTGCTCTCTCCGGTATTGTAAATTTTGTGTTCCGCAAATTCGGCAGAAAAACCGTGAAAGGGGCTTTTGTGGATTCCGCTGATAAAACCTTCCACAATCTGATTTGCCAATAATTCCAGGTTTTGAAATAAGGGAGCTCTATGTAATTCTGACCGCAAATCCATAGGACCAAGATAAACTAAAAAAGGTTTAGCATATGCTAAACCTTTTTTAAAACAGGAATTTCTTTTTTATTTATAGGACCGCTTCAATGGCATCGGTATAAACTTTTTTAGGGGATACGCCTACCTGTCTGGTTACGATTTCACCGTCTTTAAACACAAGGACGGTTGGAATATTTCGCACTCCGTATTTTGCAGCGTATTCCTGATTGGAGTCTACATCAACTTTCCCTACAACGGCTTTACCTTCATATTCAGCACTTACCTCATCTATAATAGGTCCTACCATTCTGCAAGGACCGCACCATGCTGCCCAAAAATCAACCACTACGGGTTTATCACTTTTTAAAACTACCTCATCAAAAGTAGCGTCAGTTATCTCTAAAGCCATATTGTTTTTATTTAGAATTATGCAAATTTAGTCAATTATTCTGCCTTTTCATTACTTCAATAGTATTCGTTTTTCCTATTACACCATTGAAAAAGCTTATTTAATTCAATTTATAGTGTACTTCCTTACCTTCCAAAGCATGTAAGAGTTCACTGGTGATCTCTACTTTTTGTTTTCTGCTGGACAGGTTTACTTTTATTTCTTCGTTCATTTCATAAATTACAAAATTGAGTGGATGCTTCCCTTTATAGGAGACAAGGGTATCCTTTAGCTCGCGGATGTTTTCTTCTTTGAGCTGGTCAATATTTAGTTTTATGGTCAACTTTTTCGCGAAGTTTTCCATGGTATCATGCAACAACATAAAATTGACAAACTGCAGTCTTGCATCTCCTTTTTTTCCGGTATCCCGGTTCGTCCATCCTTCGCGAACAAATACTTTGACAAATACAAACGAATTAATCATTAAAAAGTGCCGGAATTTTAAATATTCTTCCCCAAAAATGCGAAACTCCATGGTGTCTGTATAATCTTCCATAGTAAAAAGGGCCCACCCCTTGCCATTTTTGGATACACGGTGTTGTACATCGGTAATAACTCCTGCAAAAGACAGCTCCCTGTTTACATATTCGTCCAAATTGGCAAAGAAAGATACATTTGCATTGCTAAAAGCATTAATTTCTGTTCTAAAGTCATCCAGGGGATGCCCTGAGATATAAATACCAACCACTTCTTTTTCCCTTCGGAGTTTTTCCATGGTACCCCATTCCCCACATGGGGGCACCTCAGGTTCCGGGATCTGAACGTCACTCGCATCACCAAACAGGCTTACCTGTGATGAGTTTTCACTTTCCTGAAATTTTGAGCCGTATTTTATGACCATTTCAAGAAAGGTGCTGCCATCGCCTTCTTTATGGAAATATTGTGCTCTGTGTGTGCTCCCAAACGAATCAAAGCCACCGGCCAGAGCCAGATTCTCAAATGCTTTTTTATTGGCTGCTCTCAAGTCTATTCGTTTAGCCAAATCAAATACCGATTTAAATGTCCCGTTCTCTTTCCGGTTTTCAACAATAGTTTCAACGGCTGAACGCCCTACTCCTTTTATCGCACCCATGCCAAAACGCACCGCATTATCTTTATTTACCGCAAATTTATAATAGGATTCATTGACGTCGGGGCCTAAAACTTCCAGTCCCATACGCTTGCATTCTTCCATAAAGAAAGTGACCTGCTTTATGTCGTTCATGTTATTGGACAGTACGGCTGCCATATATTCTGCAGGATAATGCGCCTTTAGATAAGCGGTTTGATAAGCGATATAGGCATAACAGGTCGAATGGCTTTTATTAAATGCATAGGAGGCAAAGGCTTCCCAGTCTTTCCAGATTTTTTCTAAAATTTCCCTCGCGTGGCCATTCTTTTCACCCCCATCCAGAAATTGTGGCTTGAGTTTTTGAAGCAATTCAAATATTTTTTTACCCATGGCCTTTCTAAGAACATCAGCTTCACCCTTAGAAAAATTCGCAAGCTTTTGTGATAATAGCATCACCTGTTCCTGATAAACCGTTATTCCGTAGGTTTCTTTAAGGTATTCCTCCATCTCCGGCAGATCGTATGCAATTTCTTCCTCACCATTCTTCCTGGCGATAAAACTTGGGATGTACTCCATTGGACCCGGGCGATAGAGCGCATTCATCGCTATTAAGTCATCAAAAACGGAGGGTTTCAGGTCTTTCAGATGCTTCTGCATTCCCACAGATTCATATTGAAATATCCCTACTGTATCTCCCCGCTGGAATAGCTCATAGGTGGCCGAGTCATCCAGGGGAAATTCGTCCGGGTTTAATTGTATCCCATGTTTGGCTTTTACAATTTTTACCGTATCCTTAATAAGGGTAAGCGTTTTTAGACCCAGGAAATCCATTTTCAGCAAACCTGCATTCTCGACAACAGAATTATCAAACTGGGTTACATAAAGGTCAGAATCCTTAGCCGTTGCCACAGGGACAAAATTAGTGATGTCATCCGGAGTTATAATTACACCACAGGCATGTATGCCTGTATTGCGCAAAGACCCTTCCAATACACGTGCCATATTCACCGTTTGTGCCTCCAGATCATCCCCTTCCGAAATGTTGAGTAGCGTATTCACTTTTTCCAGTTCATCTGAGCGAAACCTCTTTTTAAGGTCAGCTTCGGGCACGCCAAATATTTTACTCAATTTGGACATATTGGGAATCAGCTTTGCAATCCTGTCGGCATCATTTAAAGGCAGGTCCAGAACCCTTGCCGTATCCCTAATGGAAGATTTGGCAGCCATGGTGCCATAGGTGATTATTTGGGCCACCTGATTGGCGCCGTATTTATTGATTACATAATCCATGACTTTCCCACGGCCTTCATCATCAAAGTCAATGTCAATATCGGGCATAGAAACCCTGTCGGGGTTGAGGAACCGCTCAAACAGGAGGTCGTATTTAAGGGGGTCAATATTGGTTATCCAAAGACAATAAGCTACTACAGAACCGGCGGCGGAGCCTCTTCCGGGGCCTACAGAAACGTCCATATTTCTCGCTTCACGGATAAAATCCTCTACAATCAGAAAATAACCCGGATAACCTGAATTTTCAACGGTTGTCAACTCAAAATCAATCCGTTCCCTTATTTCATTTGTAATCTGGCCATATCTTTTTTTTGCTCCTTCATAAGTGATATGCCTGAGGTAGGCATTTTCACCTCTTTTCCCCCCGTCGGTTTCATCCTCTTTAATCTTAAATTCAACAGGGATTTCAAATTCTGGTAGCAGCACATCCCTGGCCAGCTCATATGGCTCAATTTTGTCTACAATTTCCTGAATATTTAAAATAGATTCGGGAAGATCCTTAAACAATTCCTTCATCTCATTGCCACTCTTAAAATAGTACTCCTGGTTGGGGAGGCCATATCTGTAACCACGTCCCCTGCCAATTGGAGTGGCCTGTTTTTCGCCATCCTTTACACAAAGTAAAATATCGTGGGCGGCTGCATCTTCCTTTGCGCAATAATAGGTATTGTTGGTAGCTATTAATTTTACCTCATGCTTTTTGGCAAATTCAACTAATACCTTGTTTGCCCTTTCTTCATCTTCCTGGCCATGCCTCATTATTTCAAGATAGAAGTCATCTTTGAAAACAGATTTCCACCACAACAAAGCTTCCTCGGCCTGATTTTCCCCAATATTTAAAATTTTGGAAGCCACTTCACCATAAAGGTTTCCGCTTAAAACAATGATATCGTCCTTAAATTGGGTAACAATACTTTTATCAATTCTTGGAACATAATAGAATCCATCAGTGTAGGCTATAGAAGACATTTTTGCCAGATTGTGATAGCCGTTTTTATTTTTGGCCAGCAACACCATCTGATATCCATAATCCTTTATATTTTTATTGGAATGGTCGTCACAAACAAAAAATTCACATCCAATAATGGGTTTAATATAATTTCCGGGGCCTGCTTCCCCATTTCCTTTGGAAGCAGCTTCTTCCACCAATTTATTATGAGCTTTTACCTCTTTAACAAAATGAAAAGCCCCCATCATGTTGGCGTGATCTGTAAGGGCTACGGCAGACATGTTGTTTTCAGCAGTACTTGCAACCAGATCCTTAATTTTAATGGTAGACTGAAGTACTGAAAACTGAGAGTGGTTATGCAGATGTATAAAATCTGCCTCTTCAAGCGACTTGATATTTTGGCTTAGGTCTTCTTCAGAAACTGCTACAACATCTAAATTTTTAAGACGTTTGGCTA
>JAHEBI010000001.1 GCA_024642325.1 Eudoraea sp.
CCTAAAGCAACCATGCTTTTGGATTTTTATCATGTGTACCGGGGTGGGAATGATTGGGACACTTTGGATGTCCTGAATGGAAAAAGATTGCCGGTCATGCACATAAATGATTACCCCTCAAGCCCGTCCTATGAATTACTGAAAGATTCGGACAGGATATTGCCGGGAGAAGGTATTTGCCCTTTTGACGAGGTCATCCCTAAACTATACAATGCCGGTTTTAGGGGTGGTTTTTCTGTAGAGCTATTTAATAAGGGATATTGGGAGACCATGGATGCCCAGACCATGCTTAAAAACAGTTATGAGAAAACGTACGAAGTGGTTGAAAAGGCGCTCGCTAACACTATTTAGAAGTCCTCATAATAAACAAGTTAAATTTAGATCATTATGAAACGTAGTTTAAAACATGCAGTTATCTTCTTCCTGGTTTTTGGGAATTTTGTCCCCTCTTCAGGGCAGGAAATAAAAAATGACGATGGCATTGCCTGGATTTCCCTGTTTAATGGAAAAGATCTCGAGGGTTGGAAAGTAGGTGTAAACGCCTCCACTTTTTCCGTTGAGGATGGTGCCATTAAAGTAGCCGGCGACAGGGCACATTTGTTTTACGCGGGCGATGTGGAAAACCATAATTTTAAGAACTTCGAATTTAAGGCAAAGGTGATGACCAAACCCGGGGCTAATTCCGGGATTTATATCCATACCAGATATCAGGAAGACGGATGGCCCAGCCATGGTTATGAAGTCCAGGTAAATAACTCACAGGGCGACTGGAAGCGTACAGGCAGTTTGTACAATATAGTCGATGTTAAGGAAAATTATGCCGCAGATAATGAATGGTATACGGAATATGTGAAAGTGGAGGGCAAGCGTATTATTATCAAAATAAATGATATTGTAGTTGTTGATTATACAGAACCCGAAAATCCGCTTCGGGAGGGAGAAGGGGTAAACAGGGTTCTTGGCACAGGCACTTTTGCTTTACAGGGGCATGATCCGGGAAGCGTGGTTTTCTATAAAGACATCATGGTGAAACCATTACCGTGATCCTCCAAAAATTGGCAAACCCCTATGGCTGAATTACAGGTCTAATTGGAAGATGCATATTATTCTTCTAAGAGCCCTGAGCATCTCTGGT
This sequence comes from Eudoraea sp., assembly GCA_024642325.1. Classification (GTDB taxonomy): domain Bacteria; phylum Bacteroidota; class Bacteroidia; order Flavobacteriales; family Flavobacteriaceae; genus Eudoraea. Next base: position 1,136 of record JAHEBI010000001.1, read on the forward strand.
ATCTATATTTTCAAAATTCCCTGATAATATGCCTTTATTATTAGGATATCCCCTAAGAATTAGAAATTATACCTTATTTTTAGTTTTGAATCAACCAAACCAAAAACCAATGAAAAAAATTCTTCTCTATGCCGGTGCCATGATCTTTTTGGTACTGCTATTTAATTGCGGTGATAAACCAACAACTGATGAGACAGCCGACAAAAAGGACCGAAATATGTTCGGGCACTATATCCCACGTGGATTAACCAAAACATCTGAAGGCCTTAGCCCCGGTTATATTATGTTCGCTGTTCCCAATTCTGCCTCCACCTATTTGATCAACAGAAAAGGAGAAGTAGTACACGAATGGAAAGGAAATTACAGCTTTCATAGTCCATATCTTATGGATGATGGTTCTCTTGTAACCGGCGCCAATGATCCCGATTATCCCGTATTCGGTTTTGGAGGACCCTATGGCCGGATCCAAAAAATTAACTGGGATAGTAAAATGGAATGGGATTTTGAATACGCGGATACCACACAAATTGTACATCATGATTTTGCAGTCTTACCCAATGGGAATATTCTGGCGATTGCCTATGAAACATCTTCCTATGACTATGCACTTGCTTTAGGCAGGAAACCAGAGTTTACTCCAAGATCCGGGCCGTGGATGGAGAAAATTATTGAAATAGAACCACAAGCCAACAATAGGGGCAAAATTGTCTGGGAGTGGCGAATAGAAGATCATCTGATTCAGGATTATGATGAAACCAAAGCCAATTATGGGAATGTGGCAGAACATCCTGAATTGCTCAGTTTTAACCTGGGAGATTCCATTCCTCCTGCCATAACCCAGGACAGTCTGGATATTTTAAAAGCTATGGGAAGGGGAGGTAGAAACCTCACCATTGATAATCCCCGTTCAGATATTTTACATTTTAATGCCATAAACTATAATCCCGAGCTGGACCAGATAGTGTTTAGCTCTCCCAGATTGAGTGAAATTTATATCATTGACCACAGTGTCACCACTGAAGAAGCTGCCGGTCACCAGGGAGGGAAAAGTGGAAAAGGAGGGGATTTTTTATACCGTTGGGGAAATCCGGAAAATTATGGCCATGGCGATTCTACCAATCGCAAACTTTTTGGGCAGCATGATGTAAGATGGATAGAAAAAGGAAAACCAGGTGCGGGCCATCTTACGGTATATAATAATGATGTTCCCATGGGGCCCGACAGCCTTGATTATTCAGCCATATATGAAATTAAGCCACCTTTAATGGAAGATGGTACTTATGAAATGATGACTAACAATGGTTTTGGGCCTGAGAAACAATTATGGAACTATGTAGCTAAGGACACCACCTCATTTTACGGAAGCTTTATTTCCGGGGCGCATCGTATGGAAAATGGTAATACGTTTATTAATGAAGGGCCCAAAGGCCGTTTATTTGAAGTGACTCCTGACGGAGAAATTGTCTGGGAATATTTAGTCCCCTATCGCGGCACCATTCATAAACCTAATGGGGAACCAACAAATATGATGCCTGGGACCTATAGTACGTTCCGGGCCACTTTTGTGCCCGCAGACCACCCGGCTTTACAGGGAAAGGATCTAAAACCTCTGGATCCTCAGCCCGAAGTATTTGTGATGCCACCTCCACCGCCTAAAGAGGATAAGAAGGCCTGATTTTACACTATATAAAACTAAGCAAATTCAGGGGGAATTAATTTTGACAAAATAATGGATATGGATGGTATTGATGTAGTTATGGTCATTGCCATTATCCTTTTCGCAAGGCTTGGAATACGTTTACTAGGGGGTTATCGCAAAATGAAAAAAGATGACAAAAAGGATTCCCACAAAGAGGAACCCTAAAAATCAGTTATATATAAAAACAATCAGCATGGGAATATTTTGGGATTTACTGCAACAGGACGAACTGGATAAACAACAGGCTCAGGCGGATAGCGTTGAAGACCGCGTGGCCATTTTGGAGACCGAACTGGAGAACACAAGGGTACTCCTTAGAAAAACTCTGGAAGCGCTGGAGACTCACCTGAACAAAGATATAGACGGGGATGGGGTTACCGGCTAAATTGGGGTATTACTATAATAATTGTTAAAAACTCAAAAAAAATACATTAAATTTAGTCCATTAATCAACCAACTTTATATGAAAAAAATTCTTTTTTACTTCAGCGCCATCATGATGATGGTGCTACTTTTTAATTGTGGAGACAATCAACCCTCTGATGAAACAGCGGCGAAAACAGGCCGCGATATTTTTGGACACTCCTTTGCCCGTGGATTGACCAAAACCACTGAGGGCCTTAGCCCGGGCTACATAATGTTTGCCCCGACTAATTCGCCTTACACTTATCTTGTGAACAGAAAAGGGGAAGTAGTACATGAATGGAAAGGAACTTATGGAGCCTTCAATCCATATCTGATGGACGATGGATCTGTAGTGCTAGGTGAGGATGACCCTGACTATCCTGTGTTTGGGTTTGGAGGTCCCTATGGCCGGATCCAGAAAATTAGCTGGGATGGGAAAATTTTGTGGGATTTTGAATATGCAAACGAAGAAGAGATTATACATCACGATTTTGCGGTAATGCCAAATGGGAACATCCTTGCAATTGTTTATGAAACTACATCATTTGATGAGGCAATTGCCCATGGAAGAAAACCTGAAATGACACCACCTCACGGACCCTGGCTGGAAAAAATTGTGGAACTTGAACCCCAGGGACCCCGGGGAGCTAAAATTGTCTGGGAGTGGTATCTGGAAGATCACTTGATTCAGGATTTTGATGAAAGCAAGGCCAATTACGGCAATCCGGCCGAACACCCGGAATTGTTGGATTTCAATTTAGGAATGCCCATACCTCCGCCAATAACCCAGGACAGCCTGGATGTCATGAAAGCCATGGGTATGGCCGAAAGAAATCAGACTACAGATAATCTGGGATCAGACATTTTTCACTTTAATGCTATCAATTACAATCCGGAACTGGATCAGATTGTGTTCAGCTCTCCTATTTTAAGTGAGGTTTTTATAATTGACCACAGTATATCCACTGAAGAAGCGGCTGCTCATAAAGGTGGAAAATATGGTAAAGGTGGTGATTTTCTGTACCGCTGGGGCAATCCAGAGAACTATCAAAGAGGGGATTCCACCAACCGTCAATTATTTGGACAACACGATGTTAGATGGATAGAACCCGGAAAACCGGGTGCAGGAAACCTGACAGTGTTCAACAACCATCCTCCGGGGGATTTCGACTTTTTTAAAATGGGTGTCACTGACTCCCTCAATTATTCCATGGTGACCGAGATCACGCCTCCTTTAAATGAAAATGGGCAGTATGTTCTGGATGCTGATACAACCTTTGGTCCGGAAAAACCCACCTGGTTTTATAAGGCCTCGGATACCTTTTCATTTTACAGTCCTTTTATTTCCGGCGCCCATAGAATGCATAATGGAAATACATTTATCAATGAAGGGGCCAGGGGACGGTTCTTTGAAGTAACTCCGGAAAATGAGATTGTCTGGGAATACCTCAACCCCTATAGAGGTGAGATACGCAAACCGAATGGCGAACCCAATAGTCCTATGTTTATGCCTTTTAGCGAGTTTCGTGCCACTTTTGTGCCGGAAAACCATCCTGCTTTACAAGGAAAAGAGCTAAAACCTTTGGATCCACAACCCAAGCCATTTGTAATGCCACCACCACCTAAAGAAGAAAAGAAGGCATAATTTAACTGTATGTAAAACAGGGAGAGTATAGAAGGAATTCACCCTTTTAAAAATAAAGATACGGATGGCATTGATCTCATTAGAGTCATTGCCATTTTTCTTATTACACCACCGGAGCCTTGTTAAAGAGTCGAACAGGAAAATCTTCTATAGTACGATGTCGAAGGGGATGGCGTTGCTGTTTAATCTATCGATTTTAAGATGTTATCGCTTAAAATATGAAATATTTGCTATAAATTTAATCCATTAATTAACCAGCCAAATGATGAAAAAATTACTTTCCCTGTGCGCCATTATCCTGATGGGGCTACTTTATAATTGTGGAGAACACAAACCGCATAACGAAGCAATCACCAAAAAAGGCCGGGACATGTTTGGGCATTATATTCCCCGGGGGTTAACCAAGACTACCGATGGCCTTAGCCCCGGTTATGTCATGTTTTCCGCACCTAATTCGCCTTACACTTATCTTGTGAACAGAAAAGGGGAAGTGGTGCATCAATGGGAGGGAAATTATGGAGCGTTCAATGCATATCTAATGGACGACGGTTCTATTTTATTGGCCGCAGAGGATCCGGATTTTCCAGTCTTTGGTTTTGGCGGCCCTTATGGCCGGATTCAAAAAATTAGCTGGGATGGAAAGATGTTGTGGGATTTTGAATACGCCGATGAAAAACAAATTGTACATCATGATTTTGCCATTTTACCTAATGGGAACATCCTTGCAATTGCCTATGTAGCTACTTCATTTGAAGATGCCATGGCTAATGGAAGAAAGGCTGAAATGATGCCAAAATCCGGTCCGTGGCTGGAAAAAATTATAGAAATTGAACCTCAAGGCCCCAGGGGAGGGAAAATTGTCTGGGAGTGGTATGTAGCAGATCATTTAATTCAGGACTTTGATGAAAGCAAGCCCAATTATGGAAATCCGGCCGAACATCCGGAATTGTTGGATTTCAACCTGGGATTGCCTATTCCGCCACCAATAACCCAGGACAGTCTGGATATTTTGAAATCACTTGAGATGACAGATAGAAACGAGACTACTGATAATTTGGGTTCAGACATTTTTCACTTCAACGCCATAAATTACAATCCGGAACTGGATCAGATTGTATTTAGCTCACCTTTTTTAAGCGAGATTTTTATTATTGACCACAGTACATCAACTGAAGAGGCGGCCGCCCATAAAGGAGGGAAATACGGGAAAGGCGGGGATTTCCTTTACCGCTGGGGCAACCCCGGAAACTATCAAAGAGGGGATTCTACTGACCGGCAGTTATTCGGGCAACATGATGTGCGATGGATAGAACCCGGAAAGCCGGGTGCCGGTAATCTGACGCTATTCAACAATCATCCTCCCGGGGATTTTGACTTTAAGGAAAGGAATGCTGATTCTCTTAATTATTCTATGGTGTTCGAGATTACCACACCAATAGATGAAAATGGCCAATATGTAATTACTGAAGATCAATCTTTTGGCCCTGAACAACCCACCTGGTTTTATATGGCCGCGGATACGCTATCGTTTTATAGCAGTTATATTTCCGGTGCTCATAGGATGGAGAATGGCAATACATTTATCAATGAAGGGGCTAAGGGGCGCTTTTTTGAAGTAACACCTGAAAAAGAAATTGTCTGGGAATACCTGAATCCCTATAGGGGTGAGATTCGCAAAAACAACGGTGAGCCAAAAAATCCAATGCCTGATCCTTATTTTGAATTTCGCGCCACGTTTATTCCGGCAGATCATCCCGCTTTGCAGGGTAAAGAATTAGTACCAATAGACCCTCAACCTGAACCATTTGTTCTGCCTCCTCCAAAAGAGGAGAAATAAGCCTGATTCAGGATCATTTCGTGAAGAAAAATGAATTCCTCAAACCTTAAAAGTCAAATAGGAAGACTGAATTTTTGCTCCGGAACAACTGCTGCCAAATATGCCAAAACATCCCTGTGGTGAATACCATTCTATGGCAGCAATTAAATTAGACCCTTCTCCCGTCCAGCAGATTGATGATTCTGGAGCCATAAGCAGCATTACTCTCAGAATGCGTTACCTGGATGATGGTTACCCCTTCATTATTCAGTTGCTTAAAAAGGTCCATAATCTCCTCGCTCTGTTTGGAATTCAGGTTGCCGGTAGGCTCATCTGCCAATATTAATTTTGGATTGGAAATTAGTGCCCTGGCTACCCCCACCAATTGTTGCTGTCCGCCACTAAGTTGAACTGGGAAAAGGTCTTTTTTCCCCACAATATTGAAACGGTCCAGCATATCTGCCACCATCGCCTTCCTTTCCGGAGATTTATATTTCTTGTATAAAAGGGGCATTTCCAGATTCTCCTGTACGGTTAGATCATCCAGCAAATGATATGATTGGAAGACAAACCCAATATATTCCTTATACATTTTGGCGCGATCCTTTTCTTTTAAAGTATGAACGGATTCCTCCAGAAAATGATATTCTCCCTCATCAAAATTATCGAGCATACCAATAACATTCAATAAAGTAGATTTACCGGAACCGGAAGGGCCCATTACAGAGATAAATTCACCTTGTTCCACTTCAAGATTAATGTCCTTTAACAAAAAGATGCGCTGACCTCCCGAATTAACCCATTTATAAATATTGTTCAGTTGTAATAACATGTTTAATCTTTATTTTTTTGATCCTATACAAACAGGAACCGGATTTATTCAGTTCTCAAACTCTTTACAGGGTTAGCCATCGCAGCTTTAATACTTTGGTAGCTTACAGTAATAATTGCAATGCTCACTGCAAGAAGAGTCGCCAAAACAAAAACCCACCATCCAATTTCAATGCGATAGGTGAAGTCTTCCAGCCATTTATTCATGACAAACCATCCTATAGGCAGCGAGATAAGAATGGCCAGGGCCACCAACTTAAGAAAGTCCGATGAAAGACCAAAAGTGATTTGACCAACACTGGCTCCCAGCACTTTTCGTATACCGATTTCTTTGGTGCGTTTCTGAGCATTAAAGGCTGCCAGGCCAAACAGCCCCAAACAGGCAATCAATATGGATAATATCGTAAATACCATAAATATTTTACCTAATCGTTGTTCGGCCTCATAGGTTGTATTGAAAGATTCATCCATGAAACTATAGCTAAAAGGTTGTCCCGGTGCCACTTCGTTCCATATCCGTTCGACATTTGCGATGGTATTCGAAAAATCCCCGGCTTTAAGTCGAATGGCCATATTTCCTGTAGTATTATTCAGGAAAAGACCCAGGGCTCCAATATTTTCCCGTAACGATTCATAATGAAAGTTTTTGACTACACCGATAACGGTATAGAATTCTGGTCTTTCCTGCTCAATGTCCTGTGAAAGTCGCATCCCTAAAGCCTCTTGGGGGCCAACACCCAAAACAGCCAAAGTGGCTTCGTTTATTATTACTGCTGTTGAGTCCGTAGTAAATTGACGGTCAAAATTTCGGCCGGTGACAAGCTTCATATCCAGGGTCGCCATGTAATCATGGTCTACATCCCAGACCTCTAACTGAATTGCATTTTCCTGGTTCATAGCACCTTCTCTAAAGTAAGAACCGTTGGAACGCGAAGATGGGGTTGGCAAAAAATTACTTAGAGTCGCGTTTTCCACCTGACCCAGTTTAAGTACTTCTTCTTTAAAGGATTGAACCTGATTTCCTGCCGCATAAGTGTCATCAATAAGCACAACCTGATCTTTGGTATAGCCAAGGTCTTTACTTTGGATGAATTTCAATTGTTGAAAAACGACCAAAGTGCTTATGATCAAAAAAACAGAAATGGCAAATTGGAAAACAACCAGGGAGTTCCGGATATTTCTTCCTCCAACACTGTTTTCTCCAGATCCTTTGAGTACGGTAACCGGCATAAAACGTGACATAAAAAATGCCGGGTAACTTCCCGAAAAAAGGCCCAATACAATTGTCGAAGACAGTAAAATTACCCAGAAAAGTGGATTTGAATAAGGTATGGAAACCAACTTTCCTGAAAGTTCATTAAAAAAGGGAAGTGCTACTATGGCTATGATCAGGGCCAGGATCAATGAAATAAAGGAAATAAGACCCGATTCTGTTAAAAATTGCCGAATCAAATCCAGCTTGTTGGACCCCAGGGTTTTTCGGATACCCACTTCTTTTGCTCTTTTTAGAGATTGGGCCGTGGAAAGGTTCATAAAATTCACACTGGCCAGTACCATAAGAAACAGCCCGATAAACGAAAGGATATAAACGTTTTGAATACTGCTGTTAGCACTCATTTCAGATTGACGATTGGTGGAATTTAAATGAATGTCGGTCAATCCGATGGTATGATAGCGCACATAGTTACCTGCCGCTTTGAATGATTCCTCGGTTATTCCGGGAAAATAATCCTGTGCCCAAGGAAGCAGGTATTTTTTGAACATGCCCTGCAGGGGTGACTGAAAATCCTTGACACTGGCACCGGGTATCAATTTAATAAATGTATAGTAGTTGGAATTACCCCAATTGTCCTCATGAGAGTCAGCATATCCCGCCATCGCCATAAAAACAGTATGGTTCCGGAGAAAAGAATTTTTTGGCAAATCATCAATAACCCCGGTAACAGTATAGGTATCGGTATTGTTCAACAACAAGTTTTGGCCCAGTGCATCCCGTATTCCAAAATGTTTCTCCGCGGCCGTCCTGGTCAGTACCAGCGTATTGGGTTGGGTTAATGCGGTCCTGGAATCACCTACAAGTAAATCAATACCGAACATATCAAAGAAAGTAGAGTCCGCAAAAGTGACATTGAGTTCCTTGGAATTCAATTCTGTTCCACTCTTTTTAAGTAGCATGCTCCCCCTATCCCGAAACCTAACGGTCTTCTCCACCTGAGGAAAATCACTTTGCATAGCACCTGCCATAGGAGCGGCAACCTCAGTACCTTTAATTTCAGCACCCCCAAATTTAATATCCGAGTCAATTCGGTAAATGCGGTCTGCATCGGCAAACATATTGTCGAAAGTCAGTTCATCATAGAGGTACAGAGCAATTAATAAACCACCTGCCATTCCTATGGCAAGGCCGAAAGTGTTTAAAAATGTAAAAAAGGGTTGCTTTTTAAGAGATCTCCAGGCAATTTTTATGTGGTTTTTGAGCATGATTTTTGTTTTATTCTGTTCGTAAACTCTTTACCGGGTTAGCAATAGCAGCTTTAATACTCTGGTAGCTCACCGTAAGAATGGCGATGGCCACCGCCAATAAAGTGGCCAAAGCAAAAACCCACCAACCTATTTCAATCCGGTAGGAAAAGTCCTCTAACCATTTATTCATGGCAAACCACCCGATGGGCAGGGAAATAAGGATGGCCACCAGGACCAACCTGAGGAAGTCGGACGAAAGTCTGTATGTAATCTGACTCACACTGGCGCCCATTACCTTTCTGATACCAATTTCCTTTGTGCGTTTTTCGGCATTGAATGCAGCCAGGCCAAATAATCCCAGACAGGCAATTAAAATTGAAAGTATTGTGAAGATGATAAAAATTCGACCTAAGCGTTGTTCTGACTTATAGGTGTTATTAAAAGAATCTTCCATAAAATAGTAGGCGAAAGGCTGTCCCGGAGCGACCTTATTCCAAATCCCCTCAATGCTTTTTATTGCATTGGTAAAGCTTCCTTTTTCTAATTTTATGGCCAAGGAATATGCAAAATCACCCAAATGCATGCTCAAAGATTCAATTTCGTCTCTAAAGGGAGAGAAATGAAAATCCTTTACAACTCCAATTATTTTAAAGTACGTGGGGTTCTCAGATCCCATATCCGGAGTGTAGCTTAGCCCCAATGCTTCTTCAGGTTTTACCCCCATTACAGCTACTGCAGATTCATTGACAATGATACTTGTGGAATCACTTTTAAAATTCCGATCAAAATCCCTGCCGGCAATAATCTGAAAATCCATTGTAGAGATATAGTCATAATCCACGCCCCACCTCTGCATGCTTACGGCATTCTCCTGATCTGTTGCTCCCTCAAGCGGTGCAAAAACACTGTCAGATCTGCTTGAAGGCGTTGGGAAAAAACTACTCAGGGTTGCGTTAATAACAAAACCCAGTTTTTTCACTTCCTCTTTGAATGAATTAATCTGATCCCCAACCGTATAGACATCATCAACGATAAGCACCTGATCTTTTGAGAATCCCAGATCCTTATTTTGAATATATTCCAATTGCTGATAAACCACCAAAGTACTTACCACCAAAAAAACAGAAATGGCAAATTGAAAAATCACCAATGCATTTCGCACCTTGCCTCCCCCCAGACTACCACTATCGCCCTTTAATACTTTTACCGGAATAAACTTGGACATAAAAAATGCCGGATAACTCCCCGATAATAGCCCTAGTATAATGCCCGATCCAATTAAAATCAACCAAAAAAATGGATTCGTATAGGGTATTGAAATATTTTTGTCTGCCAGCTCATTAAAGAATGGTAAAGCAATTACTGCAAATATTAGAGCCAGCAACAGAGAGCCAAAGGATACCAAACCGGATTCTACCAGGAACTGTCTTATAAGTTCTCCTTTATTGGAGCCCAATGTTTTGCGAATACCTACTTCTTTAGCTCTTTTTAGAGAATGTGCAGTTGACAAATTCATAAAATTAACGCAAGCCAAAACAAGGATAAATAAGGCAATAAAAGAAAGGATATAAATACTCTGAACATCATTATTTGCACTTATTTCAGCTACTCTGTGAGAATTTAAATGAATCGAAGTCAAAGGTATGGTGCTGTATTTTAAGTGGTTACCCGCTGCCTTAAACTGTTCTTCTGTGATGCCGGGCATGTATTGCTGCACCCCGGGAATAACATACTTGCCCAGAAAACCCCGTAAAGGTTCTTGTATATCTTCAATATCTGCAGTGGGAATAAGTTTTATATATGTTTGGTAATTATTGCTTCCCCAATTAACTATTCGTGAATCTTCATACCCGGCCATTGCCATAAAAATGGTATGATCCCTAAGGAATGAATTACTGGGAAAGTCATCAATTACACCTGTTACCGTATAAGTTTCCTCGTTGTTCAATAAAAGGTTTTGACCCAGGGCCTCATTGATTCCAAAATGTTTTTCCGCCGCTGTTTTGGTCAGGACCAAAGTATTAGGCAATTTAAGTGCCGTTTTTACATCTCCTGCCAAAAGGTCTACTCCGAACATCTCGAAAAAAGTAGAATCCACATATGTAGCCTGCTCTTCTTTTATGTTTACCTCAGAATCAACTTTTCTAACTAAGGCACTACCCCTTGTTCTAAACCGGGTAGTTAATTCCACTTCCGAGAAATCATTATCAATTGTTTCTGCCATCGGTGCGGGGGTTACCGCAAATTTTCGGTCCTCCCCACCGAATTTAATATCCGCATTAACCCTATGTATGCGATCTGCATCGGCAAACATTCTATCATAATTTAATTCATCATAGATATATAATGCAATAAGGAGAGCCCCGGATATCCCTATGGCCAGTCCAAAGGTGTTTAGAAATGTAAAAAAAGGTTGTTTTTTTAGACTTCTCCAGGCGATTTTTATGTGATTGTTGAACATGATTATTTGTTTTTAAATTGATTCCTTATGGTTCCTTTTCCATAGTATTATGAAGGAGAAACAATCGTGATTATTCCATACGTAAACTTTTGATTGGGTTTGCTCTTGCTGCTTTTATGGCCTGAAAACTTACGGTAAGCAAAGTAACCAGGACCGAACATATTATGGCCATTACAAATACCCACCAGGACATATCTACCCGGTATTCATATCCTTCCAACCAACCTCCCATAAAATAATGAGCAACAGGAACCGCAATGGCACATGAAAAAACAACCAATACCACAAAATCTTTGGAAAGCATTTTCCAGACGCCATAAACAGTTGCACCCAGGACCTTTCGAACCCCAATTTCCTTTGTGCGCTGTTCCGCGACAAATGAGGTTAACCCAAACAACCCTAAGCAACTTATAAAAATCGCCAAGCCTGTAAATACACTTGCCAAGCTGGCAATGCGTTCTTCAGATTGAAATTTTTCAGCATATTGTTCATCAACAAAATCATATTGCCAGGGAATATCAGGAAAATGCTCTCTAAAAACATTTTCAATTCGTTTCAGGTTTTCACTAACGCTTTTTTTAGGGTTAAGTCGCAGGATGTAATAACTCGATTCTCCGTCATTATCAAAGGCGTATACTCCCTGTTTTACCGGATCGTATGGCGATTGGGCAATCATATCTTCCACTACGCCTATAATTTGTCTGGGTTCTCCCGGATCCTCCTCGCCGCTATCCTTCAGGTATAAACCTACCGGGTTGATCAGACCCATATATTTAACAGCGGTTTGGTTAATTAGCACTGCATTTGAATCTGAAGCAAACTCCTTTGAAAAATCCCTGCCTGCTACTATTTTTAAATTGAGTGATCTGGCATATTCGTAGGAAACATTCGTCCAGGCAAAATCTTCCTGAAATCCTTCTGGTTTACCCTCCCAGGTATAACCACTATAATTAGACCAAATTTGGGTTGTAGGACTGCTGGCAGATGACATTTCAACAATAGCATCTGAAGCCAAAAATTCGTTTCTCATTAATTCATATTTACCTACAAAATCCTGACTCATAGTAGGGATTTGGATCAATCCGTTTTTATCATAACCAACAGGCCTGTTCTTGGTATACCGTATCTGCTGCATAACTATAACTGTACCTATAATAAATGCCACAGAAACAGTAAACTGGAGTACCACCAGTATTTTTCGGGGTACAGCTGCAAATCTGCCGGCACGGAAGGTTCCTTTTAAAACTTCTACCGGTTTAAAAGAGGACAGGTAAGCTGCAGGGTAACTACCTGCCAAAAGCGCCGTAAATACAATAAAGAGTATAGAGCTAGCCCAAAACAAGGTGCTTGTCCATGGAAAGACAATTTCTTTTCTCGCCAGGTCATTAAACCCTCCCAGACTTATTAGGACGAAAATAATGGCGAATACAAATGCCAACACAACCACTAAAAAAGATTCGGATAAAAATTGATAAACCAACTGGCCCCTCTGAGATCCAATAGATTTGCGTATCCCTACTTCCCTGGCTCTCTTTTCAGATCGTGCAGTACTAAGGTTCATAAAGTTGATGCAAGCCAAAAGCAATACAAAGGCACCAATTATTCCAAATAGCCATACGTATTGAATTCTGCCACCCACCTGTTTGCCATTTGCAAAATTGGAACGCAAATGCCAGTCGTTCATCGGGAAAAGAAATAATTGGGGGTTGAATTCCTTTGAATTAGCTGAAATATCTTTTTTTACATCCTTTATGGTTGAAGTTACTTTATCCATGCTGGTATTATCCGCGATTTGTACAAAAAGCTGAAAAGAATTATTGTCCCAATTATCTGCTGCGCTTTTTAACCATTCAGAAGTAGTGATATAATGTTTCCATGGTGCAATAAATTCCAAATCTTTAAACGAATTATTAAAAGGAATATCCTCATAGACACCTGAAACCATCATGTCATATTCGCTGTTAACCTCTACAACTTTACCTATTGGATCTTCAGAACCGAAGAGGGCATTAGCGGTTGAAGCCGAGAGCATTATTGAGTTAATCTCCCGTAACCCATCCTGTTCTCCCTTTAAAACATTTAAATTTAGCATTTCGGGTGCAGCTTCCTGCATGAAACTGCCTGTCCTGGAAATACTGGTTTCCTTGTATTTCAGATATTGAGAATTATTCCAGGATGACATTACAATGTGTTTGAAATTATCCTTATGGCCTTCGCGTATAGCCATTTCCAGTGGTCTGGGAATAGCCGGGCCGGTATCTGTTTCTCCATTAAAAGTCTGGGACTGAAATACCTGGGCAATCTGGTCGTGATTTTTAAAATAGTTGTTAAAGGTTAGCTCATCTATTACCCAAAGCGCAATTATTATCGTTACGGCCATACCCAGGGCAAGTCCGCCAATATTGATTACAGAATAAGCTTTGTTTTTTAGAAGATTTCTCCAGGCAATCTTTAAGTAATTCTTTAACATGATTTAAATTTTGATGATGAATAAACTCGGGCAAAAGGGAATAAAGCTAAATCATAGCGCCCATGGCTCTGTTCTGGCTTTCAGTAACAATCTGACCATCAAAAAGATTGACGATACGATGTGCAAAATGGGAATCATGGTCTGAATGTGTCACCATGACGATGGTAGTGCCCTCCTGATTCAATTCTGTAAGCAGGTTCATTACCTCAAGGCCATTCTTTGAATCCAGATTACCTGTTGGTTCATCGGCTAAAATTAATTTTGGGTTAGTTACTACTGCCCTGGAAATTGCCACCCGTTGTTGTTGACCTCCTGATAATTGTTGTGGAAAATGCTTTTCCCTGTGGGCAATTTTCATCCGTTCCAGGACCGCCATTACCTTCTCCCTCCGCTCACTTTTACTCATCTTCAGATAAATAAGGGGTAGTTCCACATTCTCAAAAACCGTTAACTCATCAATAAGATTAAAACTCTGAAATACAAATCCAAGGTTGCCTTTACGCAATTGTGTGCGCTGCCTTTCCTTCAGGCCCGCTACTTCATGGCCGGCAAACTGATATCTGCCTTCTGTTGGGTTGTCTAACATACCTACAATGTTTAGTAAAGTGGATTTTCCGCAACCTGAAGGCCCCATAATTGCAACGAATTCACCTTCTTCTACATTAATATTTACATTGTTTAAAGCAAGGGTTTCTACTTCTTCGGTTCTAAAACTCTTTTTTAAATTCTGGATTTGTATCATTTTTTGATTGTTTTTCATTTTTTAATAAACATTGGACTATAATTCTTTACTATTCTGTAACAATTAAAATTTCATTTGATATTGCTTTGAACTGGTAGTCTTTTTCTAAAAGACTACCACAGAGTTCATATGTTACATTTATTCTCAATCTGATAAATTATTTTAGTACTACACGTTCTGCATCCCCAAAATTGTCATAATTACTGGTTATTACACTTTCACCATTCTGTAATCCCTCCAGGACCTCATAGTACCGTGAGTTCTGTTTTCCTATGCGTATATTCCTTTTAATGGCTTCTCCCCCATCGGGGTTTACTACAAAAATCCATTGTCCCCCGGTGCTTTGAAAAAAGCTGCCTTTAGGCAGGAGCAACGCATCCGAGGATTCCCCCAGTTGTAACTTTATGTTATAGCTCTGGCCTGTTCTTATCGTTTCCGGTTTATCCCCGCTAAAAACAAGGTCTACCTTAAATTTTCCATTGCGTACTTCGGGATATACTTTTCGCAATCTCAATGGGTACTCATTTCCATTCCGCTCCAGGATAGCGGTCAAATCCCTTATGACCCGGTCTATATAATGTTCATCTATGGTGGCCTCGATTTTATAATCGGTCAGTACATTAATCTGCCCAATACGTTCTCCCTGGGCAATGCTCTGACCAATTTCTGCATCCAAAAACCCTAATTGACCATCAGCCGGGGCACGCACATTTAATTGGTCTATTCGCTCATATACCATAGACAAAGTTTTTTGCATACGCGCCAAATCGGTGTCCAGCCCTGATAAAGAAGTTATTCGCAATTCATCATCCTGCTGTGTTTGTAATTTGATAATATCATACTGCCTTATGGAAAGCTCGTAATTTTCCTTAGAGGTAAGGTAGTCCTCCATTGATATCAATTCATCCTTGTACAAAGCCTCATTCTGTTCAAAATTCCTCTTTAAACGATGTAACTCATATTCTGCAGTAGCCAAAGATTTCTTTCCTTCCACCTGTCTTGAGTCGAAGGCCAGTTTGGTAGAACGCAGGTCATTTTGCTTTAAAGCCAGATTACTTTCGCTGGCTAATATTTGTTCATACAATCCCCTGTTCTCCAACTTCAAAATAATGTCTCCCTTTTTTACCATAGCGCCTTCCTCAATCAACTTTTCAGTCACGCGACCTCCCTCATAGGCATCCATATAAATAGTTGCAATTGGCGCCACGTTTCCATTAATAGTGATATAATCATCAAATTTGCCCTGCGTAACCTCCGCTATGGATAATTTTTCCTTTTCAGTTCTAAATGTGGATACCTGATTACTGAATATCATTTTCCATCCGGTAAAAAGCAATAGCAGGCCTAGTGCGATATAACCATAGTGTTTGGGCCGCAATCCTTTTTTCTTCTCCAGTTTTATGTCCATCTTATTCTAATTATTTTGATTGATATTGAATACAGGTAACCCATTATAGAAATCCAAAGTGCTTTTGTTTAAATAAAAACGGAGCAAAACCTGTAAATTTTCATTCTGGGCCGTTGCAAACAGATTCTTTGCCTGTGTAAGATCCAGAACGCTTACCAGTCCTTTGTCATATCTTTTTTGTGCTATTGTAAATGCCAGTTCCTGGGCCTGTACTTTTTTCGCGCTTTGGGCAATCTCTACCTGCAGGGAATTATAATCCTGTATCAACTGCTGAATTACAAGGTACAATTCCTGTTCCTGGAGATCCAGATTGTTATCCGCTCGCATCAATTCTATTTTTTGTTGTTTTACTCTGGACCGGGCGGACCATCCATTGAGTATGGGGATATTAAGAGAAAGTCCAATATATTTTGACGCGTTGTTTTTAAGTTGTTCCCTGAACGGAATTACAATTCCGGCATCATTGACAAATGTCTCAAAATAGCCTGTGCCATAACCGGCTGCCAAAGACAATCTTGGGTAATAGAGCCCCCTTGCAGCCGCCAGCTGTTTCTTGGCGGCCGCAGCCCTTAATTCCTGTGCCTTAATTATGGGGATAAAACTCATGGCGTTGTTAAAAATAGAATCCTGATGGACTACCGTCACTCCCCGCTCTGTAAATTGATCATCCCTTATAAATGGTTCAAGAAGAATTGAAGATTCCCCAATAAGATTCATTTCCTGAATAAGCTGCAGTTGTGCTTTTTGAAAATTATTCCGGCTTTGTGTAAGGGCCAGTTCATCTGTCAATAAAAGGGATTCTGCTTCATATACATCAGCGCCCGCCTTTAATCCCAGCTCTACCTGTCTTTTGACCAGATCAAAATTATTTTGTGAGATTTGTAATTGCTCCTGGGAAATGGTCAATAAGCCTTCAAAGAATTTAATGTCGTAATAGGCTTTCATCACCCTGAATGCCAAAAGGAATTTTTGTTGTTCTACATCTTCAAGTGACGCGCTGTAAATCAATTTTGACGCCCTGATAGTGTTTATTTTCTGAAAACCCTGGAATAAATCTATAGTTGCCGTAAGGGAATAATTGTTGGCAAAAAAATCAGAATTAACAAAAATGTTGCTGTTGGGGTCCGCTGCACGTCCAAAACTTTGAAAATAATCCGTATAGCCATTTACAGATGGTAACAGGTTCCGGATAGACTGTTTATAGGTCTCTTCATTTGAGAACTCTGTATACTCAAAATCATTAAGGGATAGGTTGTGCTCAATGGCATAGGAAACACATTTGTCCAAAGACCAGGATTCCTGGGCAAAAGCCTGAAATGAAATAGCCGAAAAAAATAAAACCAGTATGCTAACCTTTGAGTTCATATAGTATTGGTATGCCAAATATATAGCTACAGTTGTGCCAAAATATTAATGTATTGATATTCATTATGTTAGAAGTTATATCATTAGAAGTAAGTTCATAAGACGTAAAATATTTATACAGTATATGTCTAATTTTTGGACACTTTTATGTTTTATATAAATTTGAAATCGTAGTTTTAGTTTATGGATTTTAAAAACTACACTCTGTGCTGGAAGGAAAAATATTGGTTATAGATGATAACAAAAGTGTTTTAAGCGCCCTGGAAATACTGTTGCAGTTTGAGTTCAAAACCGTGGACAGTATATCCAATCCAAACCAAATTTCATCATTCCCTAAATTAAAGGATTACGATATTATTCTACTGGATATGAACTTCTCTGCAGGTGTCAACAGTGGTAATGAAGGGTTGTATTGGCTAAAGGAAATTAAAAAGATAGCGCCGGCTATTTCCGTGATTATGATGACGGCATATGGAGCTGTAGATTTAGCTGTCCAGGCCCTTAAAGAGGGTGCTGCAGATTTTATTCTTAAACCCTGGAACAATGACAAGTTAATTGCTACTCTAAAAACAACCTATTCTTTAAGTAAATCCCGGAAAGAAGTCATACAACTAAAAGAAAAGGAGAGTAATTTAAAACAGGTCATCAACCAAAATAAAAATTATATCATTGGGAATTCCGCTGCCCTTAACGCTGTTTTGAATCTGGCCAGAAAAGTAGCCAAAACCAATGTCAATGTTTTAATTACAGGCGAAAACGGTACCGGAAAAGAATTGATTGCACGTGAATTGCATCGTATTTCAGAAAGGAAAGATGAAGTTTTTATCTCAGTGGATATGGGTTCCATTTCCGAATCTCTCTTTGAAAGCGAACTTTTCGGGCATGTAAAAGGTTCTTTTACGGATGCCAAAGAAGATAGGGCAGGCAAATTTGAAGCCGCTAACGGGGGAACACTTTTCCTGGATGAGATTGGAAATATATCGCTACAAACACAGGCCAAGCTGTTATCTGCTATTCAAAACAAGCTGGTTGTACGGGTTGGATCCAATAAGCCTATTTCCGTGGATATACGGTTAATATGTGCCACCAATTGTGATCTGGATAAAATGGTCGCAGAAGGTCTTTTCAGAGAGGATCTATTATACCGTATAAATACAATTCGCATGGAAATTCCACCACTGAGGGAACGGGAAAACGATGTTTTGATTTTGGCCGATTTTTATCTGAAAAGATTTACGGCAAAATACGGTAAACCAGGTTTGCGGATTAATAAGGCAGCCTATGATAATTTTTTATCCCATAAGTGGCCGGGGAATATTCGTGAGCTGGTACATGCCATAGAAAGAGCGGTAATTTTAGCTGATGGCAATGTACTGAAGCCCACTGATTTCCTGTTGAATGAAAAGTCCTCAATATCCTTAGAAACAGGGCCAGACACTTTGGAAGAAATGGAGCGGCTTATGATTAGTAAGGCACTGAATCAAAACGATGGAAATTATAGTGCGGCAGCGGAACAGCTGGGAATTTCAAGGCAAACCCTGTATAACAAGATAAAAAAAAGAAATACGTAATGGTAAGCAGAAATATTTATTTGCAGTTGGTGGTGCGAATCTGCCTTTTATGCCTTACGGCCTTGCTTGTCGCCTTTTTATTCTTTTCGGATAACTATATATTATCTGTTTTGACGCTTATGCTATTGGTAGTTCAGACGGTCTTATTAATTAATTATACAAACCATACCAATCGGAAAATTGCCTATTTTTTTGATGCCATAAAAAATGAGGATTTCACCTTGCGGTTTCCTGAAAAGTTGAGTTTAAAGTCGTTGGAAGAATTAAACCACAGTCTCAACATGCTGAACTCTATGATACAGGATATTCATATTAAAAAGCAAATCCAGGAACAGTATTATCAGGAAATAATCAAACAGGCAGATATTGGCATTATGACTATAAATAAAAAAGGACATATCCTTTTTGCCAATAAAAAAATTGAAGAGCTGTTGTGTTACAGACCGCTTAACCATATTAAACAATTGACCCAGGTAGATCCAGGACTTTATGAGCTGTTTGTCTTGTTAAAACCCTTTGAAAGAAAACTGGTCCAGTTATCCAATGAAAGGGAGAAAAAACAACTGGCCTTAAAATCCACGGCTTTAATCTTAAATAAAGAAGAGCTTCTTTTGGTGGTAGCCCAGGACATACACCAGGAACTGGATGAAAAAGAGACAGATTCCTGGGTGCGTCTAATAAGGGTGCTTACCCATGAGATTATGAACACCATAACGCCCATTACTTCCATATCAGAGTCCATTCTAAAATATTTTAAACCCGATAATAATCTGATTAACGTAAAGGATATTGATGAAAACCGAATAAAAAATACCGTCAGGGGTCTTGAAGTTATTCAGGAACAGGGCGGGGATTTAATGCAATTTGTTCAGTCGTACAGAAGTTTTCTCAGTTTACCACCTCCGGACAAGGCCCTGGTTCCAGCTCAAAAGATGATGGATAAAGTGAAAGTTTTATTGGAGCAGGAAGGGCAAAACGGCAGTCTCAGCATAGAGACCATCGTAACCCCAAAAGAGATTGAATTTTTTATTGATGAGAAACAAATATCTCAGGTATTGGTAAATTTAGGGAAAAACGCAGCCCAATCTCTGGGACAACAGGAGAATGGCCTTATCCAAATAACTGCCGGTACCAATGCTAAAGGAAGTAAGTATATAGAAGTCTGGGACAATGGCCCGGGCATACCAACTGAGCTAATTGAAGAAATTTTCGTTCCTTTCTTCACAACCAAAAATGCCGGAACTGGTATTGGACTAAGTTTGTCAAAGCAAATTATGCATTTGCATGGAGGAAATCTTCAGGTACATTCAATACCGTCTGAGTACACCTCATTTGTGTTGACTTTCTAAAACATACTTTGTGATTCGTTCAATTACTTCAAGGATAGTATCATTCCACCTCAGTTAGTATCATAGAGTCTTATGTTATTATTGAGTATCTAATGAATTTCCCGGTTTAAAGCGAAAAGCAGAAGAAATAATAGCGCTATTGAAATACAGATATTCCAATTAATATCTATGCCGTAAACCTTAAAATGCACATGATCAAATTCTTTTATATATTTAGGGTGTTGACTAATAGCCCATTATGACCATTAGAATACGAGTTTTTATATTGTGTTGTCTTTGGCTAAGTGCCTGCCAGATGAAAAAACCCAATGTCAATGAGATTCCTGTTCTCAGGGATTTTGATGAAATTGTGACGGATGGTAAGCTAAAAGTCCTCATAGCATATAGTGCCACGAGTTACTTTTTATATCGCGGACAAACCATGGGCTATGAGTACGAATTATTAAAACGGCTGGCCAAAAAATTAAACCTGGAACTGGAATTAAAGGTTTCCAGAAACCTGGACGACATGCTCGATGAGCTGAAAAATGGAGATATTGACCTTGTAGCGCACGGACTGGCAATCACCCGGGAAAGGAAAGAAGAGGTAGCTTTTATTGACTATCTATACCTCACCAAACAGGTACTGGTGCAAAGAAAACCGGATAACTGGCGTAATCTGACCATTGATAATATAAAGGAAGCCATGATACAAGACCCTATTGAGCTAATTGGGGATACTGTAAGTGTACGAAAAAATTCTTCCTATTTAGAACGGCTTTTAAATTTATCAAAAGAAATTGGAGGCGATATAGTTATAGATACCTTAGAGGGCACAAATTCTACCGATGAAATCATTAAACAGGTGGTGGATAAAAAAATAAAGTATACGGTAGCAGACGGGAATCTGGCAAAGATTAACGCTTCCCACTACCCTATATTAGACGTGAGTGTGCCGGTAAGTTTTTCACAGCGGATTGCCTGGGCCGTAAGGGCCGGCTCCCCTATACTATTGGAAAAAATTAACAACTGGATAGAAGAAGAGAAAAAGGGTTCTGACTATTATGTTATTTACAATAAGTACTTTGAAAATGAAAGAACCTTTAAACGCCGGGTGAAAAGTGAGTTTTACAGCCTCAATAATAATCAGATAAGTGCTTATGATAAACTAATAAAGGCACATGCGAAAGAACTGGGCTGGGATTGGCGGCTACTGGCTTCATTGGTATATCAGGAATCCCAGTTTCAACCTAATGATTCATCGTGGGCAGGAGCTAAAGGCCTGATGCAGATGATGCCAGCAACGGCCGAGGAGCTTGGGATTAAGGATCTGGGGGATCCCGAGGAGAGTTTACGCGGAGGGACGGCCTATCTGGGACAGCTTTACGGTAATTTTGAGATGATTAAGGATTCGGTACAAAGGATAAAATTTACGTTGGCTTCCTATAATTGCGGATACCAACATGTAAAAGATGCTCAGAGCCTTGCCGAAGTGGATGGCCTCGATAAATACACCTGGGATGGTAATGTAGACAAAATGATCCTGGCGCTTAGTAATCCTGAACACTACAACCATGAGGCCGTTCAGTATGGATATGTTCGCGGTACGGAACCGTATGATTATGTGATGGAGATATTTAACAGGTACAACCGTTATGCCTCATTGGTAGATTAAAACACCCGACTATTTTTATAGTATTCAAAAAAAGTAATAAACCTCTCAGTTGTCTTATCCGTTAAAATAACAAATCCCTATTCCAAACATTAGTATGCTAACAATGAAACGGTTGCTACAGCTGCTGCACTCACTATAATAAGTGTCAGTACTAACACTGGAATAGCAACTGTAAGGATGGTCGACCATGTTTTATTCTGAAGAACTATTTTGGAAATTTCATTCGAGTCCAAAGGTATCCTGACATATTCTCCTTTGCTCTTTTTGAGACCATAGAATTTCCCGTCTTCAAATCCAATATGTTTAAATCTGTACGTCTCATCGGTAGTGGCTTTAACTTTTGCACGGGTAACTTCTTTGGTGGCTTGTTCCAGTGTGACAGGTGTATTGTGATAAACCACACATCCCTGAAAAAAGACTGACATTGCAAAATAATAAACAATTATGGCAACCTTATTTTTCAAAGTTTTCATATGCAGTGATTTAAAAATCCTTGCCTAAATGTAATTTAAATTACAATCCAAAATAGTATTTGATTGGAATAATAATAACAAACTAACAGGGGAATAAATGAGAGGTGTCAAGGTCAGGTAGACCATCTTCTTTTGCCTCCCCGTTAGCTAAAATCACACGAAGCAAACAAAAAATATTCTGTAATAAATAAGTTTGGGCCTGCTCTGCTATTGTTTTTGGTTTTAGCAGGTCCATCCCCAAATTCAATTGTTTTTTTTTAGGTTAAATTTAAAAAGTCCTATCTTTAACTTCAACTTGAAACCTTGCAGGATTTCCTAAAAAGATATTGTTTTAAACTCTTGTGATTGTTCTTGTCATTTTAATATTTCCAGGCTGCTAAGTGATGATTTATTATATGGTCCCGGATATACCTTTTTTTCCGTCCTCCAGATTTTACGATGAGATAAGAGTTATGGTAATGCTGTTCGTCTATAAAATTATAATCTGAAAAAAATCCAGGGCATATAACAAAATTTAAATGATATTATGAAACACATTTGTCTTCTATTCGGTTTGCTGATTATCGCAATTGGTTCCCCTTTGTCAGCCCAGCAAAAACCAAAACTTATATTGCAAATAACCGTAGACCAGCTAAGGGCAGACCTGCCCATGAAAGTCTATGACCGCCTGCCTGCTGGTGGTTTTAAATACCTTTATGAGCAGGGCGTTGTATATGAAAATGCCTATCACCGACACGCCAATACAGAAACTGTCGTAGGACATACCACACTGGCTACAGGGGCAGATCCTTCTGCCCATGGAATGATCGGCAACATCTGGTTCGATACTGAGAGCAAGCAAACGGTATATAATGTTCAGGACATCAACCATCCACTATTGGGTGAAGGGAGCGGGGTTGATAAAAAAACAGAAATAGACCCCACGCAGGCCGCTGCCACCACAGACGGCAGGTCTCCGGCGGCTATCCTGGGAACAACATTTAGCGACGAACTGGCCATGTTTACGAATGGAAAGGCCAAAATATTCGGAGTGTCTATAAAGGACCGTGGAGCTATTACACTAGCCGGTCATGCAGGAAAAGCATTCTGGTTCAGCAAGGCGAAAGGCGAATTTGTAACCAGCACCTATTACTATGAAGACTATCCCGACTGGGTAAAAAAATGGAATGCCCGGAAGAAAATCCATTCCTATCTTAATACCAGCTGGGAACTGATGCACGACAGGGCTACCTATATCTATGGCGAAGAAGATGATATGCCCTGGGAAACAAAATTTCCGGGCTACGGCGTGGTATTTCCGCATCCTTTCGGAGAGATGAGTAAGTATTTTACCACCTTCCTCACCTTAAGCCCCGTAGGTGATGAACTGACCCTGGATTTTGCCAAAACCCTGATAGAGGCTGAAAATATAGGTGCTGACACCATTACAGATTATCTGTCCATTAGTTTTTCTTCAACTGACTATGTGGGGCATGTCTTTGGCCCATCCAGCCTTGAGGGTGAAGATAACCTCTTCAGGTTAGACAGGACCCTCGCAAATCTGCTAACATTTGTTGATGAGAAAGTGGGGTTGAAAAACACCCTTATCGTGCTGTCTGCAGACCACGGAGGGGTAGATGCCCCGGGTCATATGAAGAAATTTGGGATCGATGCCGGGTATTTTGATATCGATGCCGTAGACACGCTTTCCATCAAAAAAGTGTTACAGGAGGAATTTCAGGTTACCGATAAACTGGTTTCCGGCTATTTCCACCCCTATGTGTATTTAGATAAACAGGCTATAGCAAAGAACCATCTGGATATTGATGCCGTGTCAAGGGTCCTGGCGGCAGAATTGAGGAAAGAAAAAGGCATTTCCGATGCCATTGCCTCTGCGGATCTTTTAGAAGGGAATTTGTCCCAGACACCATTAAATACTGCTGTATTACGAAATTATAATCCCAAGCGGTCCGGGGAGATCTATCTGGTTTTTGAACCCTATTGGTTTATCAATGATTTTGACGGACTGACCGTGGCTACAACACATGGTTCGCCCTGGAAATATGATCAGCACGTACCAGTAATCTTTATGGGCAGCGGGCTGGAAGCTGCTAAAATCTATCGCCCTGTGGAAACCGTGGACGTAGCAACTACCTTGTCCCATTATTTGAGCATTAAGGTCCCTTCCGGAGCCTCCGGTACACCCTTAAAGGAAGTATTAAAGTGATTTAATTCTCTGAATCACTTTTATAAACATTGAATTAAACATTTGTAGTAAAAATACAAGGAAATTCCCCTTTCCAATTATTAGAAGTATTGGTATATCCGGGCTTAACTGATATAAATCATTTTATAGAACAAGTCTCAGGGTGATCTTTGTTCATTGATCAGATCCAATGCAGACCTCCTTTATAAAGTTCAACATGTTTAGAATTCAGAATATGAAATCAGCACGTATTATTCCTTTACTTTTCGTATTGGCTTTCCTGACAGGGTTTGTACAATACGCTCAGGAAACAAGTCCCACAACTGCCGCTAATGATGTAGATAAGCTGTCCCAACAGGCGGCTAACCCAGTTGCGGACCTGATTAGTTTTCCTTTTCAGAACAACCTGAATATAAACAACGGCCCTTTTAACCGTAATGTTAATGTGTTGAATATTCAACCGGTGATTCCGTTCAACCTAAAAAACGGGAATATCATTACAAGAACGATATTCCCTATAGTAAGTATCCCTGATTTTGGGAGTGAAACGGGTACTTATACTTCCGGTTTAAGCGATATTGTTTTTACCGCTTTTTATTCTCCAAAAAGCGAGACTATCTGGGGCATTGGCCCGGTCCTTGAAATACCCACGGGAGGCAGCAACCGAGGCACTGAAAAATGGAGTGTAGGGCCTTCCCTGGTTGCTTTGATACAACCCGGAGACTGGACCTTTGGGGTCTTGTTGAACAATGTCTGGTCTTTTGCAGGGGAGTCAGATCGGGAAAAAGTTAATCGCATGCTGTTAAATCTATTTATTGTTCGTCAGCTAGGTAATGGCTGGTATGTAAATAGTGCTCCAATCATCACAGCCAATTGGGAGGCCAATTCCGGAGATCAGTGGGTGGTTCCTTTAGGTGCCGGGGGTGGTAAATTGTTTTTTCTTGGTGGAAAACTCCCCATAAATATTCAGACACAGCTCTATTATAACGTGGTCAAACCCGACTTTGGCCCGGAATGGCAGTGGCGTTTTCAGTTGCAAATACTTCTGCCAAAAACCATTTTTGCAGGAAAAGGATAAAATAATTATCCTTTTATAATTCAATGAATTAAAATATTTTACCGGGATTAATAGGTCAAAAGAACATTGTAAATCTTAATAAATTGAGTGCGGTAACAAAAAATTTGAACTAAACATGAAATATGTTTCTAGTCGATATCTATATCTTTCATTATTCACATTTTTGCTGATCTCCTGTAAATCTGTTGGTCCTAAATACATCCCGGCAGACCAGTTTAATTTTAATACCTCTATCAGCGAAGCCTCCAATGAACAGTTATTAATGAATCTGATACGA
Organism: Eudoraea sp.; assembly: GCA_024642325.1. Lineage (GTDB taxonomy): Bacteria > Bacteroidota > Bacteroidia > Flavobacteriales > Flavobacteriaceae > Eudoraea. The sequence goes on from JAHEBI010000001.1 coordinate 27,028, forward strand.
TTGCGATATAGCGAACCCCCTGTATTTTTAAAGGTAAGTTCCGTCATCAATCAATATACCCGTGCAGGAAATATAAGTGGCCAGGCTGGAATAAACAACGCAATCCCAACAGGGGCAAATAGTGGAGTGGTAGGTGGCAATCTGGCCTGGTCCAATACGCCTACAATTACCTATATTCCGGTAAGTGGCAGGGAGTTTTCAGCCAACTTGCTCGTGCCCATTCCACCGGCCTCTTTGCTAAATATGATCCAATCAGGCTGGCCCATAGACCTTGTGCTTCACTTGGCTACCTTTGCCATCAATGGGTTGCGGGATGATATTGCCAGGCCGTCTGCCAGAAGAGATGCTGATCCCGAATTTATTCAATTATTGGATCTTTGGAAAATACTAACTTCAGCTGGTATTATTGGCACTGTGAAAGATGAGCGAACAAAGTTGATTTTCAGAAATGATTACCCTCCGGAATACAAAGATGATGTAGCCCGTTTTAAAGCCATATTAAAACTAGACCCCAAGCTTTCAGAGTATTTTATATCTTATGGCTCCATACAAGGGTCTTCTGACGAAATTACGGCTTTGACCGGATCTATTTGGGAGATTATGCTCAACCTTGCCTGGCAATTCGACGTTCCCCCAGAGCATGTTGCTTCGGGCCGCACAGATATGACCTATCATTCTAAGAACATGGAGTCCCGGCCCCCGCTTCAAATTTTATACTCAAAAGAAAAACCGGAAAGAGAATTTATCTCCGTGTATCAACATGAGTATTGGTTTTATATAGATCCTGATGACCGAAATACTAAAAGAAACTTTTCCTTTCTTCAATTGCTGCTGAATTTGGCGGAAAGCTCTTCAGATTCAAAAGCCCCTATAGTCACTGTACCTACTAATTAAACCAAAGCCTTATTCTAAATCGTAAGCACAAGGCCAATATGTATAACCTTCTTGGTAAGAAGTTCTCTTTTATTCGAAATTTGTATGTGTTATTGGGTTGATCTATATTCTATTCCTCATAATGATATAAATCAGCCAGTTTATAGATCAGGAAATTAATTATTTTCTCTTCACTCTCGCCGTTTTGAAACATTCTATAGGCAGAACCGGCATACTCCTTTTTAAAAAATTCCAAATCATCTGAGCCGTATTCGTTAAATGCATTCCAGGATTTAAGACCTTCCAGCATCTCCCTGTGCGCCATATATCTTTTCCTGGCAAGTTCCAGCTCGTTTCTGTACTCCTTATTGTTTTGATGGCCTATTTCACGCTTCCGGGAATTTAAGCGAACATAATCCTCATGCAGACGGGTATCCGCTTTTTGTGCCTCCGCTATTATCCTAAAATACGCCCGGGAAATTAAGGAGCTGTATTTTTCCTGAAAGGATGCGTCCAGGATGGATTCCGAAAAATCAGCATCTTCACTTATTCTCGGATCCTTTGCGTTCGAAATATATTCTTCATTATCCGTGCTGGTTAAAAATTCATCTTTTTCCAATGATTTGTACCACGCTTCAGACTTTATGGTCTCTTTCCATATCTTCCTGTACTCCCGTTTGAAATTAGTCTGTGATGTTGCACAACTCTCCATTAAAAAAATAGAAAGAAGGAATATAAAACCCCGGACATATATAAAGGCGCTGTCTGTTCTCATTAAAGTGAAAATCCTGTTTCGCGCAATAGCAGGCTTTAAAAATTAAATGATATAGAAAAGGGGAAGACAAATTTATAGCAATGTAAGAAACAATTATAGTCCCGAATGCCAAAATTAAGTCCTTAAGAAGGTATATAAAATCGATATAGTTCAAATTGCCCAAATAATATAAGATTTTACAGCAGCATCCCGGTATAGATTTGGTTCAGGGAGGCCAATAAAATCCTTATTCGGCCGGCCCGAAAAATATCGCTGCCCTCAATCTTAAATTAAAAGCAGATTAATTCAATGCTTTTTTTATTATAAAATAGAGATCTGTAGAAATAATAAAACAACTTGCCGGGATACTCCTTTTTTATAATCCTCCGGGTCTATTATCAGGAATATGAGAAAGTAGCCCTGGCTTTCCTTCAGGATTCTGTAACATAAAGGCTCAAAGGTGTACCTATATACTAAATTGAAATAAGATGCATAAAAATTATGTTACGCTGCTATTGGTGGTACTTTGTTTAAAGGTACACGCACAGAGTACCCAAAAAAGTACCCTGATTAAAAATATCACCATTATCACAGCCAACGAAGAAAAGGTGATGCGTCAGGTCGGCTACGTCCTTATCAAGGATGCGAAAATAGCATATGTTGGAAAAGAAAAACCTGAAATATCAGGTGTTTATGATGAATTGGATGGAAAAGGAAAATTTGTGACACCAGGTTTAATTGATTCGCACGTGCATCTGGCAAATACAGCTGGATTTAACAGACAACTCCAAAAAGAACATCCTGAGTTGGTAGATGCCTATTTTGAACAATTACCCCGGAGTTATTTATACCATGGCTTTACCACCTTAATTGATGTCAATAATTACAATCCCAGGAGGATCAATACCATCAGTCAAAGTCCTCTCCACCCTGATATTTATACCTGTGGGAATCAGGTCCAGGTGATGAATGATTTTATGATGGAAATGGAAGAATACCCTGCTGATGTCCGTTATCAATTCCCGTTTTTATATGACAGGTACAACCGGCAAATTGTTTTTCCCGACAGCATAGATCTTGCCAACCATACGCCCGAACGAATTATTTCCGGAATTAGGGATCAGGGTGGTATTGGCGTAAAATTGGCTTATGAAGATGAAGCATCCGGATTAATTGTAAGTTGGGCCAAACCTAGTATAGGTATCATAAAGGACTTGGTTTTAGAAGCTCAAAAATATTCTATACCTGTTCTTCTTCATGCCCCCTCATTAGAAGGACATGAGTTTGGACTAAAGACCGGGGTTCAAATCTTTGCACATGGCCTGTGGAATTGGAGTGCCGACCCCAAAGATTATGGCAACACGATGTTGACCGAAAAACACAAAAAAGTCTTGTCGCAAATTGCGCAAAAACAATCCGGCTATCAGCTTACTTTCAGGGCTATCACCGGGGAAGAAGATTTGATAGAAAACAACTTTGGTGCCGATAAACATCTGGTAAACGTTTATCCGAAAGGCTATTTGAAGCTTCTTCAAACTGAAGAGGGTGATTGGGGCCGAAAAAAAATTCTTGGACGGTCTGAATTTCTGAAGAAAACAAATCCTCCATTTTATGATGCCATTAAGAGCGGACATGTTAATGATGAAGACATATGGCCGGCCCTTTATAAAATTTACAAAACAAGGTTAAATACGGTTGCTAAATTTTTGGCGGAGAATAATGCAAATTTCATTTTGGGCTCAGATACCCCTGCAATGAATATGTTTACTAATCCTCCGGGGTACAACGGTTTCCTGGAAATGAAACATATGTATGAAGCAGGTATTCCCCTAACCTCCATTCTCAGGGCCGCTACTTACAACAATGCTAAAGCCTTTCACCTGGAAGAGGAGTACGGAAGCATAGCTAAAGGCAAAATAGCCAATTTACTCATCTTAAATTCAGATCCTTTACTTGATGTGGGTGCGTATAATGATATTTACCTTGTAATACTTCGGGGAAAGATCATTGAAAGGACGATATTGTCAGCTTTGAAATATTGAAACCCCAACATGGTAGTGGAAAAAATTGACCAGGCATATGCTATTATCCCTTTCCATATGCTTAAAGGTTTTTTTAATGATCAAAAATTAAGGATTGAGGCCTGAACTGGGGAAATGTTTATTTAGCTTATTTCAGATGCTGGGGCGGTCGCTTATATCCGGGTCTTTATTTTTAGGGAACAAACAGATTTTATTATAGATTCGCAGAGTACATTTGGAGCAGAAAACAGCTCTGTAAAAATCACAGTTGTATTTCGGGCCCTTTATTGTGGTTAATAGTAGTAAATGAGATTAAAAAAATTCATCGCTGAGTGCCGGGATAAAGAGGTATTAAAAAACCTTTCTATCTATATTGTGTCGAGTTGGGTCCTCCTACAGGTAGTTGCCCTTTTTACTGAACCTCTGGGATTACCTGAAATTTCCCTTACGTATCTCCTCATTATCCTGCTGGCAGGATTTCCTTTATACATTTATTTGTTGTGGCGTTATATCCTGGCCGATAAAATTGAAAAGAAACCTCTCCTGGATCAGGCGGGCAAACCTGTCCCCGGAAAATTTTCCAGGAGCCCCTTTCAAAAAATATATTTCTCTTTTTTAACCCTCATTACCATTGTTGCCGTTGGAATTGTATTGGTAGTCATTGATAAGAAATTTGTTCATAAAACCTTCCTTCCTGATTTAAAGGCGGGCAACAAAATTGCCGTCCTGAAATTTGACAATAATACCGGGGACATTAAGTATGATATTGCAGGCAAAATGGCCGTGGACTGGATAATTCACGGGATAACCGAAAACAAAGTCGCACAGGTGATTTCCCCGGAAATAATTGAGGATTATTCGACTGTGTTAAAGGCATCACTCGTTCCTTCGCTCAATACTGAAAAGAGCGTAGTTGTGACTGACTATTTAAAACCTTCAAAGATTATTTCAGGAGAGTATTATCTGAATAAGAACCGCTTGTTATTTCAATGTTCCATTAAGGATGAAATCATGAATAAGACCTTGATTTCATTTAAACCTGTGGAGTGTGACCCGGATGCGCCTTTAGATTGCATAGAATCCCTGAAACAGAGGATTCTTGGCTATCTCATTACGGAAGATAACAGGCTTTTAAATCTAGAGGAAAGCCCGCCCAATTATAACGCCTATCAATATTTGATTGAAGCTAAGGCTTTTCAGGATATCAATGATGCCGAGCATTTAAGATTACTGGATAAAGCCATTGCGGCGGACAGCACATTTTTTGAACCTCATACCTATAAGATCCTTTATTATTACAATTCTGACCAGTATAAAATAGCGGACTCCTTACTACAAAGACTTGATACAAAAGTAGGCAACAATAAAAGGCAACGAAATCTGCTGGACGTTTATGAGGCCTTGTTCAATGGAAATAACAGAAATGTTTACAGGTATCTTCTACAGGAGTATAATCTCACCCCCTTTGATTTGGAAACCAACGCCAGCATGATGACTATTGCGCTCCAGTTTGTGAATAAACCAAAGGAAATCGATTCTATTTTTAACGAAGTGAATATGGAGGCGATGAACCTTGAAAATTGTGCGTTTTGTGAAAACCGTTTCTATATTAAAGCGCTGGCAGATATCGAATTAGAAAAGTATGACCAGGCAATTGATCTTTTGACGCCATTTGCAAAACAAAGTGATCATATTTCCCTTAAAAAAGTACTTCTAAAGGCACATATTAAATCAGGCAACAATGAAATGGTGGATACTCTTTTGGCAAATTTTGCCCTTACCACACAGGCAGATGAATGGATGGAAGTATCCCTTTTCGCTGCAAAAGAGTTTTTGGTTAAAGGAGATAAAACCAGTGCAAATTTAATCCTGGAAAAAATAATTAATACCATCTCTGTCTCTAACGCGGGTCATGAGCTTAAAGAGTTACAGTTACTGGCGGAAAGCCTGTTTTTCAATGAAAATTACCAGCTGGCTGAAAACGTTCTTGAGGAATTACTGCAGTTAGATCCTGGATTGATTACCTACTCAGGTTTATTAGCGGTGGTGTATCGAAAAAATGGAAAACTGAGCGAAGCCCAAAAGCAAATTGACGCCCTCGATCAAATGCGTGCAGATTACCAGTTTGGCAGTGTGGATTATGCTTTGGCCAGGTATTATACGGCCCTATCTGATGAAGAGCAGGCGCTCGGATATTTGTTAAAAGCCGTGGCGGCAGGGAAATGGTATAGCCCTGATTCCTTCCAAAATGATCCTTTTTTTACAGACTATCTGGATACAGACACTTTGCAAAGAATCATGAACTTTTGGGATTAAAGAACTTTTTTAATGAAACTTTCCGCATACATTAATTTTTCAATCTGCATTAACAATATAGTTTGAAAACTCAAATTATACCATTCTTTTCTATGTGTTTTTCTATCCACATAAATCTGATACCAACTAAATTTTCTGTCTTTTATTGGTGCTTTTTTGAGTCCGGCTTGTTTTTCTTTACAAGTTCGGCCCCCGACTCGGCTTTATCAACTTTTGTTTTTAGCAAACTGACATAGTTGACGGCTCCCTCATCATCATCGCTGTTTTTGGATTGTGTAATTGCCATTTGATTTATATTTTATTTTCCCCCCATTTCCTTTTCCAACAAAGAATTTTGAAAAATAATTCTTTATCGAATCTTCTAAAATTTACAAAGTCATCCATAAACTTTTCAAAACTGAAGCAGATTTAAAAGATTGGCAACTTTATAAATATTGAAGGAGCTTAATCCAAAAAAGACAGTCCTGAGGACTGCCTTTTATCTTTCTATGGACACCAGTATTTGGTGGCTAAATCTTTTAAGATTTGTCTTCAACAGTAGCCTTAGGTGCATTTGTTCTGACCGATGCAATCCCATTTTCCATAGCGGATTCAGAGGAATACATCTGACTATCACCTATTACCTGCCCATTGGAGGCCTTTAAACTAAAATAAGGGCTTCCGTCTTTGGCGGTTTTCCTGTCGAACATTGAATCATCCTGTGAATTTTTCCTGACTGATTCGATGCCGTTGTCACATGCAGCTTTTGAGCTGTAGCCCTGACTACTTAAGATCACTTGTCCATTAGAGGCCAAAAGATTAAATCTCTGCTTCCCGGCTTTGTCTGTATTGATTACAAATTTTCCCATTATCTTATAATATTTTATATAAAATTAAGGAAATAAATTTAATTTCCATTTTACATTTTGTATCCTCCCGGAATATTTTAAACTCTTTTTATGTAATTTTCCTTTAGACCGGAATTATTAGGTTTCATAATCCGGGCCAGTTCTCTTAAAACATACAAAATGTGGAAAAACAGTAATGGGGAATCAAAATTTTTAAGAGGTAAGTCGAGTAGATTTGCGGAGTTTAAAAGTGTGCTATCCATACTTTTTGAATTTATTTATGGTTTTAGGAATCTCCATTTTGTAGGATCTTGTATGACTGTTTTTGGTTCTGCCAGATTTGACGAAAACCACAAATATTACGAACAGGCCAGGGCTTTTGGCAGCCGAATAGCCCGGGAAGGCTTTACGACCATGACAGGTGGGGGCCCCGGCATAATGGAAGCGGCGAACAGAGGTGCCAAAGATGCTTCCGGTATGTCTGTTGGCTGTAATGTTGAACTGCCCATGGAACAAGACCCAAACCCTTATTTGGACCTGAATATTACTTTAAATCACTTTTATGTGAGGAAGGTGTTATTGCTAAAATA
>JAHEBI010000457.1 GCA_024642325.1 Eudoraea sp.
AAGGGTTTTAGACTTGGGGACAAAATAATCCGACACCCAAAAGTGGTTGTTGGAAATTAAACTTACAAAAGAAATATGAAGCAGGATTTCTACGAAATATTGGGTATTTCCAAAAATGCCACAGCAACTGAGATTAAAAAGGCATATCGCAAGAAGGCAATAGAATTTCACCCCGATAAAAATCCGGGAGATGCCGGAGCCGAGGAAATGTTTAAAAAGGCTGCTGAGGCTTATGAAGTTTTGAGTGATCCGGACAAGAAAGCCAGATATGATCAATATGGTCATGCTGCATTTGAAGGTGGTGGTTTTGGCGGTGGCGGAATGAACATGGAAGATATTTTTAGCCAATTTGGGGATATTTTTGGAAGTGCATTTGGCGGAGGATTTGGAGGATTTGGAGGTTTCAGTGGTGGTCAGCGAAGGATGAAAGGCAGCAATCTGAGAATTCGCGTAAGCCTGACTCTTGAAGAGATTGCTCATGGAGTTGAGAAAAAGGTAAAAGTAAAGCGCAAAAAGCAGGCTGCTGGTGTTACTTATAAAACATGTTCTACCTGCAATGGCGCCGGTCAGGTGACAAAAATAACCAATACAATTCTGGGGAGAATGCAAACTGCTTCTGCCTGTACCAGTTGTGGTGGAAGTGGTCAAATAATAGACAAAAGACCACAAGATGCAGACGCTCAGGGCTTAAAAATAGTCGAGGAGACCGTTTCCATAAAAATCCCGCCTGGAGTGGAGCAGGGGATGCAATTAAAAGTTACCGGAAAAGGCAACGAAGCACCTGGCGATGGAATATCAGGGGATTTGCTGGTTGCTATAGAGACCAAAGAACATGATACTTTAAAACGAGAGGGTGATAATTTACACTATGATCTGTACATAAGTATTTCCGATGCCGTTTTGGGCACAACAAAAGAAATTGATACCGTATCAGGACAGGTCCGTATTAAGTTGGAAGCCGGGATTCAATCAGGCAAGATACTTCGATTAAGGGGAAAAGGAATTACCAGTATTAATGGTTATGGTACAGGCGACCTTTTGGTGCATGTAAATGTCTGGACACCCAAGGAATTGAATAAAGAACAACGGGAATTTTTTGAGAAGATGCAGAATAATGACAACTTTCAACCTAAGCCTGAAAAATCGGATAAATCCTTTTTTGAAAAAGTAAAAGATATGTTCTCTTAACGAATTAAAGTTTTCTTTTTAAATAAAAAACGTATATTTGGTTCAATATTGGGAAACCAATATTAATTTTCTTTTTCATAGCAATTTTTTTCCCATCCTTAATCCTTTTAAGGGTGGGTTTTGTTTTTAAAGGGGTTAATAGGATAAAATACCGTTATTTTTTATTTAAACCAATGATTTGAAATCTATTAAATCCTGTAAAATTGGATTAATGATCTTTGGCCTAAAATGAAATTTTAAAGCTGTTTGTTTTTTTTATTACAAAAGATGGCCTTCTCGGATTCAATAAAATAGGTTTTTCGGTATATATCGGGCGGGCCCAAAAACAAAATACTGTGAATAACAAATCCATTTTAAAGCATTTCTATATCTTTGAATCCTATTGCAAGAAGTATGACAATAGGTCCTGAATTCCAGGTATAATAATTCAATATCGGCCGTTATAGTCATTTGTGCTATTGTTCTTGCGTAATTCAAAATTAATTGCGAACACTATACAGATACAATCAAAATATTGCCTGCATGAATAATATCCTCGTTGCCAAAAATGTTACTAAGAAATATGGCAATCAAATGGCGCTGAATAATGTTTCACTGGTAATACCAAGGAATAGTATTTACGGGCTTTTGGGACCAAATGGAGCAGGTAAGACTACCTTGATTAGGATAATTAATCAAATTACTTATCCGGATTCCGGTGAGGTCATTTTTGATGGAGAATTATTGCAACCCCGGCATATAGCACTTATTGGGTATCTTCCAGAGGAGAGGGGTCTTTATAAAAGTATGAAAGTAGGGGAGCAGGCACTTTATTTAGCCCAGCTGAAAGGTTTAAGCAAAGCAGACGCAAATCAGAAGCTCAAGTATTGGTTTGACAAGCTGGAGATTGGGGATTGGTGGAATAGGAAAGTTCAGGAACTCTCAAAGGGTATGGCCCAAAAAATTCAGTTTATAGTAACTGTTTTGCACGAACCTAAACTCCTGATTTTTGATGAACCATTCAGTGGTTTCGATCCAATAAATGCGAATATCATAAAAGACGAAATTATTAAGCTTAAGGAAAAAGGTACTTCAATAATTTTTTCAACGCACAGAATGGAATCTGTTGAAGAATTATGCGAATATATTACTCTATTGCACAATGCCGAAAAGATTTTGGACGGCAGGCTTGAAGATATCAAAAAGGAATACAAAAACAATATGTATAGA
>JAHEBI010000458.1 GCA_024642325.1 Eudoraea sp.
GGTGGTATGTGTGGGGTGAAGATCCAATTGATCCACAAGCTCCTATATATAGTTGTATGCCGAACAGCTTAGTTCCTACATTGTGCGCAGATGGATCTGAACCCGGAGATGGTTCCAGTACTGTATATTTGGCATATATTCAGAAAGTAGCTTCTAATGTCTGGCAAGCCGATAATTTTATGGCTACCGAGCCTGTGAATGTTGATATTGTTGATTGGGGAGATAATCTAGAATCTATTGACTGGGGGATTTTCGCCCATGTTAGAGTAGAAATAGCGTTATATGAAAATCTTGCTACGCCAGCGGTAGAATATGCGATGAGACATGTCTACGGTTGGGGCACAGAAGAGGTTCATGGACTACAGACAGATTTGGATACTACAGTCATTTATGGTCCGGGAACACAGGCTACTGTCTATTCACATAATGCGCGATTGACTATCCAAAAATTAAACATTGCTCATGATTCAATTACACCCGGATCATTAACCTGGATACCCAATCAGGGATGGACTGAGACCGATGCAGAAACTGATTTGATAAATGACCCTATTTTAAATCAAGCTGTCTATGAGGGCGGTGACGGTCCTGATTACTATGCTGCTGAAGTTAATGTAAAAGGTAAAATTATTTACGGGTATACCTGGGCGGTAAGACATCTAAATGAGGACATTGGTGATTATAGAATAACATTTAGCTTTGATGAAACAGGTGGGGTTGTCCCTTTAAATACATTTTTTGACGATCTAACAGAAATATATACAGTTATAGAAGAGGAAGAATCTACTGATTCTGAAGATGGCGAAGGCTCTAGAGGAGGTATAGGCATTATTGATCCAGAAAATAATCTTACTTATATGGATATTACCATAAAAGAAGGTGGTGGTGGATCCGGAGGCGGCAACGGCGGTGGCGGTCACAATGGTGGATCCGGAGGCGGCAACGGCGGCGGCCAAAGTGGAAAGGGCAATTAATTATTTTTTTCCCTTAATTCAATCAGCTTCATTTGGCAAAAACAGGTTAGTTGGATTGATAATTCCTGTATCAACTGAAGTCCTGGTAAGTTGGCAGTGAAGTTTATATAATGGCTCAAATATTGTTGTAGTTATTCTTTGATATTGAGATTTCATTTTGAAAAAGATTTGATGATTTCCTATAGATAAATTACACATATTTCAAGTATAGTAACATTTGTTACACAGACATTATTAAATTAATTCTTAATTTAGAATCTTTAGAAAAACCACTCAATGAAAAGACGAAACTTCGTTAAAAGGGCCACTTTAGGAACCATGGCCTCCGTAATAGGTACTGATATAGTATTTGGTTCGGTCCTGCCCGAAGGCTATAAACTACTGGCCCTTCAGGACCCCGATCCCTTTAAATTGTTTGACAAGGATAAAGAGATGGTTGTGCTGAATGACAAACCATGGAATATTGAAGCCAAAGCTCACCTTTTGGACGACAAAATAACTCCTAATAAATTTATGTTTATCAGAAACAATGGATTGATCCCTGAAAACATAGATGTAGCTAAATGGACTTTAACCATTGACGGAGAATCAGTAAGTGAGCCAAAAACATATACACTAGCCGAATTAAAATCAAAATTTCCACAGTACACTTACCAGTTGACATTGGAATGCGGGGGCAATGGAAGAAGTGAATTCGACCCACCCGCTAAAGGAAATCAATGGACCGTTGGTGCTGTTTCCTGTGCCTCCTGGACCGGGATAAGGCTGAGGGACGTTCTGGAAGATGTTGGAATAAAGGATGATGCGGTGTACATTGGTTATCACGCCGCAGATGTACATTTAAGCATGGATCCTAAGAAAGAGCCAATTTCTCGCGGTGCGCCTATGGCTAAGGCACTTCAGGAGGAAACTTTACTTGCCTTTAAAATGAACAACCAGGATATACCTTTGGCCCATGGTTACCCATTGCGATTGATTGCAGGGGGATGGCCTGCTTCAGTTTCCGGAAAATGGATTAACAGAATCAGCATTCGAAATAAGGTTCACGATGGCACAAAAATGACCGGAGATGCCTATAGGATGCCATGTAAACCGGTTGCTCCAGGCGAAAAGGTCAAGGATGAAGATATGTGCATTATTGAATCAATGCCGGTGAAATCCTTAATCACTTATCCCAAATCCGGGGCTATGATCAAAGAAGGTCAAAAATTGGACATCCGGGGACATGCATGGGCAGGTGATCTTGAAGTAGAACGGATGGAATATTCCATAGATTTTGGTTCCACATGGCATTCTTGTGCGATTGAAAAACCGATAAACAGATTGGCATGGCAGCATTTTAATGCGGCTATAGATTTACCACAGAAAGGGTATTATGAAGTTTGGGCACGGGCCACTGATTCCCGGGGCGTAAGTCAGCCT
>JAHEBI010000075.1 GCA_024642325.1 Eudoraea sp.
CTTTTTCGAAGAGTGTATAAGCTTTTAATAACTGACTCATGGTATGGATGCGTTCGCTTTTTATGGCAAAATCTTTGAACAATGCCTCTTTCTCTGCCGCTTCCTTTTCAATATCCAGGTCTTGATTTTCAATTTTTGCAATTTCGCTGCCAATATCCGGCATCACAAAGAAGTCTTTTTGCTGATCCCCGGAAATATATTCTATCCCTTTATCTGTAAGCTCAATCTGGTTGTTTTTCTCATCAATAACAAACAGCAATTCCGCATCTACCTGAGGCATTTCCCGATTGTTATCCTGCATGTAAAAATTCTCCGTTTTTTGGAGCAGTTGTTTAATACCCTCTTCACTTAGAAATTTGATTAGTGCCTTATTCTTGGGTAATCCTCTGTGAACACGAAGCAATAGAAAGCCACCTTCTTTGGTGTTTCCGGCTGCGATTTCTTTTTTGGCTTCTGCCAGAACTCCTGTGAGGTACTGACGTTGTTTTTGTACAATGTCTGAAACTTTGGGCTTCAATTCATTGAATTCGTGACGATCTCCTTCCGGCACAGGTCCCGAGATTATCAATGGAGTACGCGCATCATCAACCAGTACAGAATCTACCTCATCGACAATGGAATAATGGTGGGGACGTTGTACCAGGTCACCAGGTGTATGAGCCATATTATCTCTTAGATAATCGAACCCAAATTCGTTGTTTGTTCCGTAGGTAATATCCGCATTGTAGGCTGCTCTTCTCCCTTCAGAATTAGGTTGATGCTTGTCTATACAGTCCACCGACAATCCATGAAATTCAAAAATTGGTGCCATCCATGCACTATCCCTCTTTGCCAGGTAGTCATTTACGGTAACCAAATGAGCTCCCTTACCGGCAAGTGCATTGAGGTACATGGGAAGGGTAGCTACCAGGGTTTTACCTTCTCCTGTTTGCATTTCTGCAATTTTACCCCGATGCAGAGCAATGCCGCCAATCAATTGCACGTCGTAATGTACCATATCCCACGTGACTTCTTTGCCCGCAGCGTCCCAGGAGTTTTGCCATACGGCATTATCGCCATCCAGGATAACATATTCTTTGGAACCAGATAGCAATCTGTCAAATTCCGTGGCTTCAACAGTAAGGGTTTTATTAGCTACAAATCGCTTTGCAGTTTCCTTCACTACCGCAAATGCTTCCGGCAGAATTTGGTTTAAAGTATCCTCGGTAATCTTGTAGACTTCACCTTCAAGTTTATCAATCTCTGTATAAATTTCCTCGTTTCTATCTATATCAGGAGAGGCTTTTACTTCTTCCTGCAGTATGTCAATCTGCTTTTGAAGTTCAGCAGATGCATCTTTTATGGTTTGTTTAAAGTCCTGTGTTTTTTGTCTAAGCTTATTGTGGTCAAGGTTTTCAAGTGCCGCCTCAAAGGATTTGATGTCATTTAAAAGGGGTTCGAGTTCCCTGACATCTTTCTTCGCCTTATCTCCAACAAATACCTTGATGACCGAATTTAAAATACTCATATTTTAATGTGTTTTATAAGCATTCTGACCAAGTACTTAAGCCGCAATTGTATAAGTCCTAAAATGGGCAGTTTGCGATAGAATTGCAATATGTTTTTTAAAGCAAAAGGTATTCCAGATTTTATATTTCCCCTTAAACTTCATAAAGCCTGTCAAAATTACATAAAAAAAAAGCCTCAAATGAGACTTTTAATAGTATTTAAGAAACTTCTTTAATATTCATCCTCATTCCAGAGGTAATCTTCTTCCGTGGGGTAATCCGGCCATATTTCTTCGATTGATTCGTAAATCTCACCGCCTTCTTCCTCCATAGATTGTAAATTCTCCACCACTTCCAAAGGTGCGCCGGTTCTAATGGCATAATCTATTAATTCGTCTTTGGTTGCTGGCCAAGGGGCATCGCTTAAATAAGATGCTAGTTCTAATGTCCAATACATGGCTTAAATCTGATTTTAAAATTTTTGCAAAAATAAATTTTAAACCCATATTGCCAACAAAAATCGGAGTAAAATCCAATATTTTATCAACAATTTATGGTTTTGATAATTTGATAACGAAGAAATAATGTAATTATTAGTCTTTTTTCTCAGGAATCCACTTTATTTCATCCGCCTTTAAGTCGAATGACAATTTCCGGGCCAAAATAAATAGATAGTCTGAAAGGCGATTGAGATATGTCAGTATCATGTCATCAACAGGCTCATTTTCATGCAGTAGGGTCACCATTCGTTCCGCTCTTCTACAAATTGTTCGGGCAATATGACAATATGACACCGTTGTATGTCCTCCGGGCAAGATAAAATGCGTCATAGGTGGCAACGAATCATTCATGTTGTCGATTTCATTTTCCAGCTGTTCTACATCAGAATAAGTTATCCGCGGTATATTCAGGCGTTCTTTTCCACTTTTTAAACGCGCCTTTTCAGGATCAGTTGCTAAAATAGCACCTACCGTAAAAAGTTTATCCTGAGTGATAATGAGCATTTTTCTGGAATGTTCATTCATTTCCTGATCCCTAAGGAGTCCAAGCCATGAATTTAGTTCATCCACGGTGCCATAACTGTTTATACGGATATGATGTTTGGCTACCCTTGTGCCTCCAAAAAGTGAAGTTGTACCCTTGTCTCCTGTTTTGGTATATATTTTCATAGGTAATTTCGCAACTTTTGAGTTGCAATTTAGGGAATTAGTATTAGCCAGGGTATTTACACTTCACTAAACAGGAAGTTGGTGATGTACACCTAATCCCTTTTATCTCTTCGTTCATAACCATCCATAAATTTCCTTGACTTTCTTCTCTTTGCGTTTTTTTTGCTAAAAACAGATACAATTATATAAAATAAGGCTACTCCGGCCAGGATGTAATAGATATTGTTATCCATAATACGTAAATAAGCTACCTTAAATTTAAGAGTTTATATTCGAATCTTAAAATGTTCTTTGGCTTGTGTCGAATGAAAAAAAAGAAGGCCTCCATAATACATGTCTACTGTAACAACGGCGAAATTGGCCAGAATTAATTTATTCCATAATTCTTTGGAAGTGCTTTTTGTTCTGATATCGGCAATAAATATTATCCCATTGGGTTGTTGTTTGGCGTAAGTGGCCATAGCTGAAATTTGAGATTCAGATACCAGGGAATTATAATATTTCATATCATAAGGCGCTTTATAAGAAATTGAAGGAAATTCGTTTTTCACTTTATATCTTAGAAACTCATTGCCCCCCTCAAAATCTATACTTTTTGGTTTGAAGTACTCAACACATTTAATAAAGGTATTAAGGGAGCTGGATCTGGAGTACCTATGCTTTATATAAAGCCCCTTTGTTACAAAGTTGTACATAAAGGGCGAATGAATACCATGCTGGTTGTTCGCCTTAAACCAAAATTTAATATAGTAAAAAGGGTTGTGCATTAAACCAGGTACTATTTATCTGTGAATTTAAATGTTGCATATTAGGATAAGCACGAGTAAATCAGCTTTCCAATAGGGATGAAAGCTCAAACCATCGCTCTGTTTTGATTTCCAGATCCTCTATAATATCTTTTAAACGTATGGATAAGAGATCTATTTCTTCGCCAGATAGTGAGGGATTTGAAAATTGATTTTGAAGCTCTCCCTTTTGTTTTTCCAGGTTTTGAATGGATTTTTCCAGCCTGTTATACTCTTTTTGTTCTTCGTAAGACAGTTTTTTTGTTTTGCCGTCAGACCGCCAGGAATTTTTATTTGTTTTGTTTTGAGCGCTGTTGGCTTTTTCTTCCCTTTGCTCCAAAACCGCACTATCTTCATAGGCCCTGTGATCTGAATAATTTCCAGGGAAATCTTCAACAATACCGTTTCCTCTGAAAATAAATAAATGGTCTACAATTTTGTCCATGAAATAACGATCATGGGATACAACCAGGAGGCATCCTGGAAAATCCAGCAAAAAACTCTCCAGGATGTTTAGGGTAATAATATCCAAATCATTCGTGGGTTCATCCAATATCAGGAAATTGGGGTTCTGGATGAGAACAGTGCATAAGTACAATCTTTTTCGTTCTCCTCCACTTAACTTCTCTACAAAATCATATTGTTTTTTTCTGTCAAATAAAAATCGTTCCAGCAACTGTTGCGCAGATAGTTGCCTTCCTTTTTTTAAAGGTATGTAATCACCGAATTCACGGATGACATCGATTACTTTTTGACCTTCTTTAATGGTAATCCCATCCTGGGTGTAGTAGCCAAATTTAATAGTCTCTCCAACCACAATTTTACCACTGTCCGGTTGTTGTAATCCGGCCACAATATTTAGGAAAGTGGATTTCCCCGTGCCGTTTTTTCCAATAACACCTATTCGTTCTCCTCTTAAAAAGCTATAGTCAAATTTATCGAGTAAAATTATTCCGGGATAAGTTTTGGTGACTTTATGAAGTTCCAGAACTTTACTACCCATCCGTTCCATATTGATCTCCAATTGAATTTCATGGTTTTCTCGCCGCTGATGGGCTTTTTCTTTAATGGTTTGGAAATCATCAATACGCGATTTGGATTTTGTGGTTCTTGCCTTTGGCTGTCTTCGCATCCAATCCAGTTCTTTCTTAAAAAGCAATTTTGATTTATGCTGTTCCACGGCTTCTTGTTCGAGTCTGGCTTCTTTTTTCTCCAGGTAATAGGCATAATTTCCTTTGTATGAAAAGAGCTGCCCATTATCCAGTTCCAGAATTTCAGTACAAACCCTTTCCAGGAAATACCTGTCATGAGTTACCATAAACAGGGTAATCTTTTTACGGCTAAAATAATCTTCCAGCCATTCTATCATTTCCAGGTCTAAATGGTTGGTGGGTTCATCCAGAATTAACAGATCCGGTTCATTCAATAATGCATTGGCCATGGCGAGCCTCTTTTTTTGTCCGCCGGATAGGTCGCCTACTTTTGCTTTGAGATTGTCCAGTTTTAATTTGGAAAGAATTTGCTGGTATTGCGTTTCAAAATCCCATGCGTTATTCCTTTCCATAGCTTCGAAAGCTTTTTGGTACACTTCTTCATTTTCAGGATGTATAAGGGCTTCTTCATAGGCCGCAATAACCTTTAATACCTCATTATCGGATTCCAGGATGGTTTGTTCTACAGTTAATGCCGGATTGAGATCCGGTTCCTGTTCAAGAAAAGATATTCGGATGCCTTTACGGTAGTTTACGGCACCTTCATTTGGGACATCTTTCCCAGAGATTATATTTAAAATGGAGGTTTTACCTTCCCCGTTTCTGGCAACCAAAGCAATTTTCTGGTCTTTGTTTATGCCAAATGAGAGATCTTCAAACAGGACTAATTCACCATATGATTTTGCTATGTTTTCTACGGAAACAAAATTCATAGCAGACTTTTGTTGGAATTTGTAAAATAACGGCAAAGCAGGGCGTACCTAAAGCCTAGAATAGCAAATACGACCGCAATCAAAGGTGAAAATACTTGAATTTGAAAAATCCAAAGGATCAATGTAATGGTCATTAAAACCAAGAGGATCAAAATATATTTGCCCATCCATATGGGGATTCGGTCTTTTCTTACCAGAAAATAACAGGCCACAACATTGAGTGGAAATGCCCAAAGAATATTAAAGTTATTTGCCGTGGCCGAATGGTCTGTCAGAAACCACAGGAAAAAAATGAGTAATCCTGCAGTCCCGGTAATCAGAAATAGAAAAAAATCGAGCCATCTGCTCCGTGTGCCATTCCTGAGATCTATAAATGAAATAGTGAGCGTAAAGAGCAGTAAAAGTAGCATCCAAAAAAGTGGTGATGTGCCAAATGTATTTCTAAATCTTTTGTCACTATATTCAAGAACGGAACGTTCCCGTTGTACAAAGGGGTTTCCTTCCAGTGTTGTATTAGTCATTTGGAGCATGACATATTTGGGCAGGAACATATACTCTTCAACTACGGCTTCTCTATCTATTACGGAGCCAAGGGCAAGGTCTATACCAAAACTGGACCATGAGTTAGAAAGCAGATTTTGTTGTATCAGATCTCTGAAAGTGAAATGGGTTTTAAGATGATCCCCATTAAAATCAAGGTCGTTTCCAAGTACCTTTTTTAATATCTCCGGTAATTTAGTGGCACAGTTATCAAACAGGAAGTCATATTTATAATCCCTGTTTTCGGGCTTTCGATTGTTTTCCAAAAACCGAAACAGAGCGTTTTTATCTTCCTGATTAAGTTTCAATATCTGTTCTTTTACCCATCTTTTTTCCAGTTCATAGGTAAATAGGAAATCTGAAAACGTCGACACGCTTAAGGAATAAAGTAACTTCCCCCTTGCGAATTTATAATAGAAATTGGGAGTGTTAAAATCAAAAGTTCCATAATTATACACCCAGTCTATGCCTTTAGCTGAGTCCTGAACTCTAAAAGCACTGTGTCCAAAGCTCGAATACAAATCTTGTCCGGCGTCACAGGTAATAATACTGATCAGCGAATTATCTGATAACTGAGCCTGAAGTGAAAAACCGGAAAAGGCAATCCATAATATATTAAGGAAACAAAGATTTTTTAATCGAATTCTTAGTGGTCTGCTCACTTGCGGGATAACTATTTGCGGCAAATATCCGAATAAAATATGTTAAGAAAGAGTTAGAATAAAAATTATATTATTTTTACTAAAATCACCAACCATGAAGAAACATATTCCCCAGTTTATTACCATGCTTAATATTTTATGTGGATGTATTGCTGCAGTATATGCTGTTTTGAATATGCTGGAACTTGCCGCACTTTTTGTTTTTCTGGGAATTGTTTTTGATTTTTTTGACGGACTGGCAGCCAGATTACTGGATGCACAAAGTGAATTAGGAATCCAGCTTGATTCACTGGCTGATGTGATAACCAGCGGACTTGTACCCGGGATTGTTATGTTTCAGCTGCTCGCTATGTCGCAAACCGGGGGGTGGAATCTGGATTTCTCAAATAGCGCGGGCACTTTAACCTGGACCGGGTTTAAAATGTCATTTTTACCATTTTTTGGCTTTTTAATTACATTAGCCTCGGCATACAGATTGGCAAAATTTAATATTGATGAGAATCAGACCACTTCTTTTATTGGACTTCCCACACCGGCGAATGCACTATTTATACTATCCCTGCCTTTAATACTCCTGTACCAGGGAAATGATTTTTTAAATGAAATAATTCTAAATCCTTGGTTTCTCGTCATTCTCACACTACTGAGTTCATATCTTTTGAATTCAGGGATAGAATTATTTGCATTAAAATTTAAGAACTGGAATTTTAAAGATAATTCCTTGCGATATATATTTATTATTGTAAGCCTTGTTTTGCTTCTTACGATGAAATTTTTGGCGGTACCGGCTATAGTCTTATTCTACATTGCTAGCTCTATAGTAAACAGGTTTAGTGCCCAATAGATCAGATGGATGATTTTATAACTCATTGACAGGATTGTCCTGAACAGGTAATGATGCCTATTGTTTGGTCATAGAAAAAGTGCCGTTATTCCCGCTGCTGGCAGTCCAGCTCCCTGAAATTTTAATACCTGTGGCATTATTTCCGCGCAGGTTAATAGAAGTTCCATCACATATATCTTCCCCGCTAGCCTCAAATTTGCCATCTGAAACCCACCAGCTGCCACTAAAGGAGCAAAGGATGTCTGAATCAGTTTCTGCTGAAATAGCGCCATCAGACGCAAGAGTAAAGACCACATTTGCGGAAGCGGAGGTTCCGGTAAGGGTACCATTCCAGTCACCAGCAAGTTTTGGCTCTATAGTTCTTGCGGGAGCGACTTGTTCAAGGTTAAGGGAATTATCATCCGAAGAGCAGCTCACGGAAAAAATCGTGGTTAAAATAAAAAACCTGAAGAGACTAAAACAGAATAACTTTTTCATAAAATACGGTATTTAAGCCGAGGTATTACCTCATGGAATTATCGGGGCGGGATAGACATCGAATTTAATTATATAACTCAAATAATCAAATAATTGTATAGTATGAAAATAAACTTTATGTAAATAGAGGGAGGTTGGTTTTAAGGGTATCGCAGAGGAGATTTTTAAAAATCCAATTTCTTTTTGCGCAGTTCAAAATTCTGCCCCAGGTAAACTTTACGCACCATTTCATCTTCCGCAAGTACCTCTGGAATTCCCGATTTTAAAATTCCACCCTCAAACATGAGGTAAGATCTTTCCGTTATGGCAAGGGTTTCCTGTACATTGTGATCCGTGATCAGGATTCCTATATTCTTATCTTTTAATTGAGCAACAATGCGTTGAATATCTTCAACCGCAACCGGGTCAACACCGGCGAAAGGTTCATCCAGAAGTATAAATTTAGGGTCTGTAGCCAGGGCCCTTGCAATTTCAGTACGCCTTCGTTCACCCCCGGATAACAAATCTCCCCTGTTCTTTCGGATATGCCCCAGCCCAAATTCCTCTATAAGCGACTCCATTTTCATGTGTTGCTCTTTTTTGCTGAGTTTGGTGAGTTGTAAAACGCTTAAGATATTATCTTCAATACTTAATTTTCTAAAGACTGAAGCCTCCTGAGCCAGATAGCCAATGCCGTTTTGAGCTCTTTTATACATGGGAAATTTTGTAATCTCAGTTTGATCGAGATAAATCTGCCCACCATTGGGTTTAATAAGCCCGACAATCATATAGAAGCAAGTGGTTTTACCAGCCCCATTCGGGCCCAGTAATCCGACTATTTCACCCTGGTTA
>JAHEBI010000459.1 GCA_024642325.1 Eudoraea sp.
CCTGTTATGCTCGATAAAGCATTGTCTATTGAAGAACTTTTGAAGTTTTATATGGGAAAGAATACTCCGGATCGCCAGGAATTTATTATTGAAAACCTTAAAGTAGAAGTTGACTTAATTGATAATAATTAACTCTAAATTAGATTAATACTATTCTTTATTAATGGAGGAGAGTGACGAAGTAAATGAATTACATGAAGAAGACCATGGTAATGGCCAGGAGGCCCTTACCAGGGTTACCGGCATGTATAAAGATTGGTTTTTGGATTATGCTTCCTATGTAATTTTAGAAAGAGCAGTACCTGCTATTGAAGATGGTTTTAAGCCTGTTCAACGCAGAATTATGCATGCTCTTAAGGAGTTAGATGACGGCAGGTATAATAAAGTTGCGAATGTAGTCGGTCATACCATGCAATATCACCCTCACGGTGATGCCAGTATAGCTGACGCAATGGTACAGATTGGCCAGAAAGAACTGCTCATTGATACTCAAGGGAACTGGGGTAATATTTTAACTGGCGATGGAGCTGCTGCGTCGCGATATATTGAGGCCAGGCTATCTAAATTTGCGTTAGAAGTAGTTTTCAGCCCAAAAATCACCAACTGGCAGTCATCCTATGACGGCAGAAAAAAGGAACCCGTAAATCTTCCGGTTAAATTTCCATTATTACTGGCTCAGGGCGCAGAAGGTATTGCAGTTGGGCTTTCCACCAAGATCCTGCCTCATAATTTTAATGAGATTATAGATGGTTCAATTAAGCATCTGAAAGGGCAGCGTTTTAAATTATATCCAGATTTCCCTACGGCTGGTATTATTGATGTCACTAATTACAATGACGGATTAAGAGGGGGAAAAATTCGCGTAAGGGCTAAAATTTCGCAACTGGATAAAAATACACTGGTTATTAATGAAATACCTTATGGCACTAATACTTCTTCGTTGATAGATTCCATTCTGAAAGCCAATGAGAAGGGGAAAATTAAAATAAAGAAGATTGAAGATAATACCGCTGCACAGGTTGAAATTCTTATACATCTTCCTGGCGGAATTTCACCGGATAAGACCATTGATGCCCTTTACGCGTTTACGGCATGTGAATCATCAATATCTCCTTTGGGCTGTATTATTGAAGACAACAAACCCTTATTTATAGGGGTTACAGAAATGCTTGAACGTTCTACAGACCATACTGTAGACCTGCTTAAAGCAGAATTGGAGATACAGTTATCCGAACTCGAGGAACAATGGCATTTTGCTTCTCTGGAACGGATATTCATTGAGAACAGAATCTATAGGGATATAGAGGAAGAAGAAACGTGGGAAGGAGTCATTAGCGCAATAGATAAAGGGCTTAAGCCACATATTACCCACCTAAAGAGGGGAGTTACCGAAGAAGATATTGTACGGCTTACTGAAATTAGGATTAAAAGAATATCCAAATTTGATTTGGATAAGGCACAACAGTATATTGATAGTCTTGAAGACAAAATAGCACAAACCAAAGACCATCTCGCCAATTTGATAGAATATGCAATTTCATATTTCAAGGAATTAAAAAGTAAATATGGCAAAGGCCGAGAGCGCCAATCTGAAATTAGAATTTTTGATGATATTGAGGCAACCAAAGTGGTCATCAGAAATACTAAATTATATGTGAACAGGGAGGAAGGTTTTATAGGAACTTCTTTGAAAAGGGACGAGTATGTAACAGACTGCAGCGATATAGACGACATCATTGTATTTACCAATAATGGTCAAATGATGGTTACAAAAGTGGATTCAAAAACATTTATTGGCAAAAACATCATTCACGTAGCTGTTTTTAAGAAAAAGGACCAGCGTACAACCTACAATATGATATATAAGGATGGGCGAGGTGGCTCCAGCTATGTAAAGCGCTTTTATGTTACCGGTATTACACGGGATAAGGTTTATGACCTCACAGCCGGGAAAGCCGGTTCTGAGATAAGCTACTTTTCGGCAAACCCAAATGGCGAAGCAGAAGTGGTAAGCATTAACCTACGGCAGGCCGGCAGCATCAAGAAATTAAAGTGGGATTTGGATTTTGCGGATGTAATGATCAAGGGCCGTGCATCTAAAGGAAATATTGTGACCAAATATTCCGTAAAAAAAATTGAACTTAAGGAAAAAGGGCTTTCTACCCTTAAACCCCGGAAATTGTGGTTTGATGATACAGTTCAGCGGTTGAATGTGGATAATAGGGGAGAACTCCTTGGCGAATTCACCAATGAGGACAGGCTGCTTATAGTTAACCAAAAAGGAATACTAAAAACTGTTATTCCCGAACTGACAATGCGCTTTGATGATGATATGATAATTCTGGAAAAATGGGTGCCCAATAAACCTATTTCTGTAATATATTG
>JAHEBI010000076.1 GCA_024642325.1 Eudoraea sp.
ATGCAGATTCACCGGCATAGGCATTTGTTGCCATTTGGGCAATTTTTGCCTTAATAGCCCCGAAATTAATGATAGGAGTGTTAAATTGAATCCTTTCATTGGCATAGTTAACTGCCTCCCCCAATACCCTCCTTTGTGCTTCCAGGCAGGCTGCTGCCAGCTTAATTCTTCCGATATTCAAAGCATTCATCGCAATCTTAAATCCATTTCCGCGTTCAGAGAGCATATTTTCAACAGGGACTTTGGTCTCACTAAAAAATACCTGGCGCGTAGAGGAGGAATGTATGCCTAATTTTTTTTCTTCTTCTCCAAGGGTGATCCCATTTGAAGGTTCATTTTCAATAATAAAACCTGTAATATTTTTGTCATCTTCTATTCTGGCAAAAACAATAAATAATTTACAGAATCCGGCATTGGAAATCCACATTTTTTGTCCGCTAATCAGGTAATGTTTTCCGTCTTTAGATAATACAGCCCTGGTTTTTCCGGAATTCGCATCTGAACCCGCACCGGGTTCGGTAAGACAGTACGCCCCCAGCCATTCACCTGATGCCAGTTTTGGTACATATTTCTTTTTTTGCTCTTCAGTACCGTAAAGGGTTATGGGCATGGTACCTATTCCGGTATGTGCTCCAAAGGCAGTGCTAAATGAACCCGTGGCACCGGAAATATAATCGCATACCAGCATTGTGGAAACGAAACCCATCCCCAAACCACCATAAGCCTCAGGAACAGCAATGCTCAAGAGTCCTAGTTCACCAGCCTTGTGCATGCATTCTTCGGTATAGGCATAATCTTTTTTCTCAAATCTTTCCCATTGCCCCCATAGTTCGCGATCTACAAATTCCTTGGTGCTGTCACGCATCATTTTTTGCTCCTCGGTTAGATCCTCTAGTGTAAAAATATCTTCGCACTCTGTTTCTTTAACCAAAAACTGACCACCGCGTAAGATATCTTTGTTAATTGTATCCCTGCTCATTTTATATTTCTTTATTTCATATTAATTTAAAAACTCATAAATACCAGCTGCACCCTGTCCCGTTCCGACGCACATTGTTACCATTCCGTATTTACCTTTCATATTGCGTTTGCGCATTTCATCAAATAATTGCACAGAAAGTTTGGCTCCTGTACAACCCAGGGGATGACCCAGGGCAATGGCACCCCCATTTACATTAACAAGCTCCTGATTAAGGTCCAATTCCCTAATAACAGCAAGAGATTGTGACGCAAAAGCCTCATTAAGCTCTATTAATGAAATAGCATCCTGTTTTAACCCTGCTTGTTTCAATACCTTTGGGATGGCCTTTACCGGACCTATACCCATGATTCGAGGTTCCACTCCGGCTGCCGCATAGTTTACCAAACGGGCTATAGGTTCCAACTTCAATTCCTTAACCATTTCCTCACTCATAACCATTACAAACGCCGCGCCATCACTCATTTGCGAGGAATTACCGGCAGTGACACTGCCGTCTGCTGCAAATACCGGTCTTAATTTGGCCAGAACTTCCCTGGAGGTGTCTGCTCTTGGTCCTTCATCTTTATTTACAGTGTAGGTATTTGTTTCTTTCTTGCCTGAAGAATTGACAAAAGTGTGTTCCACTTCAATAGGCACAATTTGATCCTGAAACCTATTTTCTTTTTGTGCTTTTAAGGCTTTCATGTGGGAGTTGTATGCAAAATCATCCTGATCTTCCCTGGAAACCTTAAACTGTTTGGCAACAGCTTCTGCGGTTAATCCCATCCCCCAGTAATAATCTTCATGACCTTCTTTGGCAGTTTCGTAATCAGGGGTTGGCTTATACCCTCCCATTGGGATATAGCTCATGCTTTCTGCTCCGCCAGCTATGATGCAATCAGCCATACCCGACTGTATCTTGGCGGTTGCCATACCAATGGTTTCCAGCCCGGAGGCACAATAGCGGTTTACCGTAACACCTGGAACGTCATCGATCTCTAATCCCATTAAGGAGATCAGGCGGGCCATATTGAGTCCCTGTTCTGCTTCTGGCATGGCATTACCGACCATCACGTCATCAATTCTTTTTTTATCGAGCTGTGGCAGCTCACGCATCATATATGCGATGGTTTCTGCCGCCAATTCATCGGGTCTTTTAAAACGAAATAGTCCTCTGGGTGCTTTTCCAACTGCTGTTCTGTAAGCCTTAACGATATATGCTGTTTTCATTTTTTTAATTTCTAAGTGGTTTACCGGTTTTTAACATATGTTGAATTCGTTCCAATGTTTTTCTCTCCGTACAGAGTGATAAAAAGGCCTCTCTTTCCAAATCCAATAAGTATTGTTCACTAACAAGACTGGCTTCTGATAAATCTCCACCTGCCATCACATAAGCCAGTTTATCAGCAATTTTTTTGTCGTGCTGACTAATGTAATGCCCTGCTTCCATAGAATCTGTCCCAACCATAAACATGCCTAAAGCCTGTTTTCCCAAAACCTTTACATCTTTTCTTTTTATAGGTTGGGTGTAACCTCCTTCCGCTAAAAGTATAGCATGCGCCTTGGCTGTTGCTATTTGTCTGTCTTTGTTAACTACCACAATGTCCTTGCCTTTTTGGAGTATCCCTAAGTCATATGCCTCATATGCAGAAGTAGACACTTTGGCCATTCCAATAGTCAGAAAATATTCCTGGAGCACATTTAATTCCACATCATTCTTTCTGAATATGTCAGAAGCTCTTAATGCCATTTCTTTGGAACCACCGCCTCCCGGGATGACCCCAACGCCAAATTCTACCAATCCGATATAGGTTTCTGCCGCTGCAACAACTTTATCAGCATGAAGTGATAACTCACACCCGCCTCCAAGGCACATTCCATGTGGCGCAGAGACTGTAGGGATTGAAGAATAGCGCATGCGCATCATAGTGTCCTGAAATAATTTGATAGCCATATTTAATTCATCGTACTCCTGTTCTACGGCCATCATGAATATCATTCCTATATTTGCACCCACAGAAAAATTTGCTGCCTGGTTTCCTACAACGAGCCCTTGAAAATCCTGTTCAGCGAGATCTATTGCCTTGTTTAAACCGGCTAAAACATCTCCGCCAATCGTATTCATTTTAGACTGGAATTCTACATTTAGTATTCCGTCACCCAGATCTTCAATAACAACACCACTATTTTTAAATACTTCATTTGATTTTCTAATATTATCTAAAATGATAAAGGCATCCTGGCCTGGTACTTTGTCCATGGCCTTTTTTGGAATATCATAAAAATAGGTAGCTCCATCCTTAACGCTGTAGAATGAAGATGCGCTTGATTCCTTAAGCTCCAGAACCCAGGCTGCCGGACTGTAACCTTCTTCTGCAATCAATGCTAATCCTTTTTCCAGACCAATGGCATCCCAGATCTGAAAAGGACCATGCTCCCAGCCAAAACCGGCTTTCATGGCATCATCAATTTTATATAATTCATCTGTTATTTCAGGAATACGGTGAGAAACATAAGCAAATAGTGCTGCAAAGCTTTTACGGTAAAAGACGCCGGCTTTATCCTTGCCATTTACTAAAATTTTGAAACGATCTATAACTTTATCTATTGGTTTGGTGTTTTCCAGAGTGGCAAAATCAGCTCTCTTTTTGGGCCTGTAATCCATTGTGTCCAGATCCAGAGTGAGAATATCACTTTTTCCGTCATTAGATTTTGTCTTTTTATAGAAGCCCTGACCTGTTTTGCTCCCAAACCATTTGTTATCCGACATAGTCCGGATAAATTCGGGCAACTGAAATAATTCATGTCGTTCATCTTCCTTGCAGTTTTCATAGATCCCGTTTGCTACGTGTATCAATGTATCTAACCCTACAACATCCACTGTTCTGAAAGTGGCAGATTTTGGTCTGCCAATTACAGGTCCGGTAAGCTTATCTACTTCTTCTACCGTGAGCCCTAATTCTTTGACCATGTGAAATAAACTCTGAATGCTAAAAATACCAATTCTATTACCTATAAAAGCGGGGGTATCCTTAGCTATTACTGAAGTTTTGCCCAGAAATTTTTCACCATAAGCATTCAAAAAATCCAGCACAGATTGTTTTGTTTTTGGCCCCGGGATAATTTCAAAAAGTTTTAGATACCGCGCGGGATTAAAGAAGTGTGTACCGCAAAAATGTTCCTGGAAATCATCACTTCTTCCTTCGCTCATGAATTTAATGGGAATACCTGAAGTATTGGATGTTATAATAGTTCCGGGACTTCGGTATTTTTCCAGGTTTTCAAATACCATTTTTTTAATATCCAGACGCTCCACAACTACCTCAATTATCCAATCCACCTGGCTTATTTTGGCAATATCATCTTCGAGATTGCCCGTATTAATTCTGCCGGCAAAACTTGAATGATAAATGGGAGACGGTTTTGATTTTAAAGCAACTGCCAGAGAATCATTTACAATTCTATTTCTAACAGCTTTATCATTAAGTGTAAGTCCTTTTGACTTTTCCTTCTCATTCAGCTCTTTTGGAACAATATCAAGTAATAGGACTTCAACTCCAATATTTGCAAAGTGACAGGCGATTCCGCTACCCATTATACCGGAACCTATCACGGCTACCTTTTTAATGTGCTTATTCATTGATGATTATTATTTAATTTTGTTTTCCTGCTATATATTTTTTTCTCCGTTATAAGGCTGTTTATAGTATCCGCGACCTCAAAAAAGTTATTCAACTGCGTCTCACTAACATGCTCCCTGACTACCTCGTTAAACCTCAAAACAACATCTTTGGAATCTATACGTTTTTCAAGACCGAAAGGAGTAAGATGAATCAGAACACCCCGACCGTCATCCGGGTTGGGCTTGCGAATTATAAGTCCTTTTTCCTCCATACTTTTAAGTATCCGCGACAAACTTGTGGCTTCCATACCCATTTTAGGACCAAGGGCAGTTGAGGGCGTGCCGGTTTTGGGGTCTATACTTAATAATGTAAAACCAACAGCCATTGTAGTGCCAAAAGTTTTAGCTTCTTCATTATACATTTTTGCAACTGATTGCCAGGTGGCGCGCAAAACGTAATCTATAGTTATATCCTTCATTAAATCTTTAATAGTTACCCAAAGATATAAAAATTTATTATGCATGCATAATAAATTATAAAGAATAGCCTGTTGGTTTTAAAAAGAATCGGGCATAAAATAAATCATCCAATTACCCGTATTTGTAATGGCTATAACCTAATGCCCATATATTTGATTGTAGAGGTCTATGTACTTTTCTTTAATAATTTTACGTCGAAGTTTCATAGTAGGAGTGAGGTACCCCTGGTCAACAGTCCAAATATCAGGAGTTAATCTAAACTGTTTAATTTTTTCCCATTTGGCGAATTTTTCATTGGCATGATCAACTTCTTCCTGAAATCTTGCCACAACCTTAGGATTTGTAACAATTTCGGTATTGGTACCCAGAGTAACATTATGTCTGATTGCCCATTCCCTTAAAAATTCAAAATTTGGCTGTATAAGGGCAGCAGGCATTTTCTCACCATCACCAACAACCATAATTTGTTCAATAAATCGGGATTGTTTAAATTTGTTTTCCAGTAACTGGGGGGCTATATATTTCCCCCCTGAAGTTTTGAACATTTCTTTTTTGCGGTCAGTAATCCTGAGGAAACCATCCGCATCCAGTTCACCAATATCTCCTGTATGAAAAAAGCCGTCTTTTAATACTTCGGCACTCATCTCGGTATCCCGGTAATAACCCATCATTACCTGTGGCCCTTTTATGCAGATCTCTCCATCTGCTTCAATCTTTACTTGTGTACGCCCTATGGGTTTACCCACTGTTCCAATCTTAAAACCGTTATTCCGCATATCATTTACGGAAACCACGGGGGAGGTTTCCGTAAGTCCATATCCTTCCATTAATCCCATTTCAGCTGCATTGAAAATTCTGGCTAATCTGGGCTGCAAAGCTGCACTTCCCGAGGCAATAAGGTCGAGATTACCCCCAAGGCCCGCTTTCCATTTGCTGAAAATTAATTTACGGGCCAGTTTGAGCTGCTGTTCATACCACCATCCGTTTTGGCCATAAGGCTCATATCTAAGCCCCACTTTTACCGCCCAGAAAAACAGGTACTTCTTTATACCTGTTAAGCCGGCACCTTTTGCAATTATCTTATCATATACCTTTTCTATAAGCCTGGGAACAGCTGTCATTACATGAGGTTCAACCTCTTTTAAATTTTCACTAATGGTATCGAGTGATTCCGCAAAGTAAATAGATACACTTCTATACTGATACAAATACATCAGCATCCGTTCATAAATATGGCAAACCGGCAGGAAACTAAGCGCTTTAGTTGAGCCGTCCGCAATAGGTAATCTCTCCGAGCTTTCCAATGCATTGCTCACAATATTCTCATGGGATAGCATTACGCCTTTGGGTCTTCCTGTAGTCCCTGAAGTGTAAATTAAGGTGGCCAGGTCTTCGGGTTTTACCAAATCTTTAAGCTTCTCAACATCCACCTGGTTAGACTCATCTTCTCCGAGTTGTAATATTTCTTTCCAGTTCCTGCAATCCGCTAGTTCATCAAATGAATATATATCCCTTAAGGAAGGAACTTTATCCTTTACGGCCTTAACTTTCTCATAGACTTCCCTGCATGACACAAAACAATAAACACATTCTGAATGATTAAGGACATAGGCATAATCTTCTTCTGAAATGGTAGGATATATGGGTACGTTCTGGGCACCCAATTGCAATATCCCAATGTCCATTATGTTCCATTCCGTTCTGTTTGTCATGGAAATCAGGGCAATTTTATCATTGGGGTTTACACCTAACCGAATTAAAGCTCTGCTTACGGTGTTCGCCTTATCAATATATTCCCGTGTGGAGGTAGCAACCCATTTCCCTTCATATTTGGTATTAAGGGAGTTTTCAAGGTTAAATTTCTCAAATTGATAATAAGGGAAATCAAAAAGACGGGTTATATTTTGCATACTAAGTTTCTGAAAGGTAATTGCAAAATAAGAAAAGGGAATGGTATTATAAAACGGGATTGCTAAAAAAAGGCTTTAATTATTTACAATATGACAAGAAAAAATGATATGATCATATTTGGACTTAAATATAAGGTCAATTAATTATTCCAAATGCAGCTTCATTCCTTCATGAGAGGCGATAAACCCTAATCCTTCATAAAATTTAAGAGCTGCACCTCTTTTTTTATCTGTAGTAAGCTGCACAACATGAGCTCCTTTGAATTTAGCACGGTCTATGGCCCATTTTATGAGTTCCGCCCCAATTCCCTTATTCCTGTAACTCTCATGCACCCTTACAGCCTCAATCTGCGCCCTAATTCCTCCCTGATAGGTCAGGTATTGAATTAAGCTTAGTTGTAAAGTGCCAATTACCAAACCAGAGTCGTTTAGTAATACCACCAATTCCTGGTTTTGGTCTGAGTTAATTTTCTCAAATGCATTTAAATACGTATTGGGAAGAGGAATGCGAAAATCTTCCCGCTGACGACCTAGTTCGTCATTGGCCAGAAGCTGAACGATCTGCGGTACATCCTTTTGGGTAGCCTTTCGAATATGCAAGATTAGTTATGTTTTTCGATCCATTTTCTGGCGTTGATAAAGGCCTCCAGCCACGGAGATATGTCGTCCTTTCTGTCCTCAGGGTAATATGCCCAGTTCCAGGGAAAAATAGAACGCTCAATATGCGGCATGGTTACTAAGTGCCTGCCCGTTTTATCGCACATCATTGCCGTATTATAATCGCTTCCATTTGGATTGGCAGGATAATTTTCATAACCATACTTAGCCACTATTTCGTAATTGTCCTCTGAGAGTGGCAAACTAAATTTCCCTTCACCATGAGATATCCAAACCCCAAGGGTTGTACCGGAGAGAGAAGCTAGCATTACTGAATTGTTTTTTTCAATTCTTACCGAGGTAAAACTGCTCTCATGCTTATGTGAATCGTTAAAAGTCATTTTTCCATGTCGTTCATGATCAGGATTCACTAATTCCAATTCCATAAAAAGCTGGCACCCGTTACAAATCCCCACAGATAAAGTATCCGACCGGTCAAAAAATTTCAGAAGCGAGTGCCTTGCCTTTTCGTTGTATTTGAATGCGCCTGCCCATCCTTTGGCACTCCCTAAAACGTCTGAATTGGAGAATCCGCCTACGGCTCCAATAAATTGAATATCTTCCAGGGTTTCCCTCCCTGAAATAAGATCCGTCATGTGTACATCTTTAACGTCAAATCCGGCAAGGTACATGGCATTGGCCATTTCGCGCTCAGAATTACTTCCTTTTTCCCTTAAAATTGCCGCCTTCGGACGTTTAATATTTTCTCCATTTCTTTCAGGATGATGACTTTGAAAACTTACAGGGAAGTTAAAATTCAAAGGCTGTTTCTTGAAATTCTGATATCTGGATTTAGCTAGGTTTTTAGATGTTTGCCTGTCGTCTAAAAGATAGGAAGTTTTGTACCAGACATCACGTAAATTGTTGATATTCAGGTTAAATATAAGTTCTTGATTTGTTATTTTTAATTCAGGTTGTGAGGTAACCTCGCCTATTTTTTTATAATTCAGACCTGCCTGCTGCATTTGTATTTCTACGGAGTCATCTAAAGATTGAAAGACCAGTGCGCAATTTTCAGCATAAAGTAATTTAATAGTGTCTTTTTCTCCCAATTCTGTAAGATCCAATGA
>JAHEBI010000460.1 GCA_024642325.1 Eudoraea sp.
ATTAAGAAGAAATTGGATAATCTGGAGGATGTCATATTATATGAAGATGTTGTCCAATATTCAGATAGTGTAATAACCCTTTACAATCTTCCAAAAATGCAACAATTAGCATTTTTCGAAGAGTATATTGCCAAGCTGAAGTTGGCGGAGGAAGAAGCGGCTTTAAAAAAGGAAATCCAGGCCAATGCGGGTTTTGCGGCTTTTGCCGAATCAGAGGGGGGTAAACAAAATAAAGGCAAATTTTACTTTTACAATATTACCAGCCTGGGGTATGGAAAAAATGAATTCAAAACCAAATGGGGAGAGAGGGTTTTGGAAGATGAATGGCGCTGGAGCAATAGAAATACGGCACAGCTTTTAGAGGATACAAGAGATTCGGTTATCGTGGCCGGAAGGAATGCAAAGGAGGATTTAACGGAAGAGCAGAAATATTCAGTGGAGTATTACCTGGATCAAATACCAACGGATATCGCAGTAATTGACAGCCTTAAAAAGGAAAGAAATTTTGCAAATTATCAATTGGGTATAATCTATAAGGAAAAGTTTAAGGAAAATTTCCTGGCTTCCGGAAAATTGGAAGATGTTTTAAGATCAGAACCTGAGGAACGCCTTGTACTTCCTTCTATGTATAATTTGTACAAGATATATGAGGAGTCCGCTAGTCCGCTTGCAGCAAGTATGAAGCAAAATATTATCCAAAACTATCCGGATTCCAGGTATGCCGAAATTTTGGTGAACCCTCAGGCAGTTTTGGCGGGGACATTGGATAGCCCTGAAGCCAAATACGCCCAGCTGTATAAATTATATGAAAATCAGGATTATTTGACGGTTATTACGGGTGCTGAAGCCAATATAAGTCTATACACCGGGGATCCAATTGTGCCGAAATTTGAGATGCTGAAAGCCAATGCCATTGGAAGACTTCAGGGCTATGACTATTTCAAGGAAGCCCTCAATTATGTCGCGCTGAATTATCCAAATAATCCGGAAGGAAAAAAGGCTCAGCAAATGATTGCCGAACAGTTGCCCAAATTGGAACCAAAGGATTTTTCTTTAGAAATTGATTCAAAAGGAACGGCTAATTGGAAAGTGATATTTCCATTTAAGAGACAGAACGATGATAAAGCAGTGGCACTTAAAAAAATATTGGAGAAATCTATTAATGATTTAAATTATAAAAATATCGTTTCCAAGGATATTTACAACCTGGAAGTGGAATTTGTGGTAGTTCATGGATTTAAATCCAAAGATTACGCTTTGGGCTATGTAGAGCTGCTAAATAAAAACAAGGATTACAGAATTGCTAATGAGAATTTTGTAATTTTATCTTCTAACTATAAAATCATTCAAGTACATAAAAACCTACAGGATTACAATAATCAAGTTTTAACCCCAAAACCATAAACAAAATGTTTTCTGATAACAAAAAACCTAGCACTATGAACGAAGTAGGAGGACAACCGAACAGAATTGAAAAGAACACCAAAATCAAAGGCGACATAATATCTGAAGCTGATTTTAGGATAGATGGTAAACTGGATGGCAATGTTAAGACCTCCGGAAAGGTAGTAATTGGCAAAGATGGCTATATTCACGGCAAGGTGGAATGTGTAAATGCTGATATAGAAGGAAGCTTTAATGGAGAGTTGCAAGTGTCCAATTTACTGTCCCTAAAAGCATCAGCAGTCATAGAAGGCACAGTTACTGTAGCTAAATTGGCTGTAGAACCCGGCGCTACTTTTAATGCCTCATGTTCAATGAAGGGTAAAGGAGGAATAGGTTCGAATGATACTATTAGTAAAGTAACAGGAAACAGCCCTGGGAATTCGGGTTCAGAATCCGGAAGCTATAAATCAGGCATTACCAGCGGATCTGGCAGTAAAAATGAACCGGCCAAAGTTTCCTGATAAAACGTTTTATTTATTTCCGCTGGGTTCCGGATAAACGCATTGCATTAAAACGGGGTTTACTTAAGTACAACATGGCGATTAGTTACTTAATCTGTTCACTGTCTTAGCGGTAGATCTATTTCTATTTAGGTATTTTTGACACTATCATGCAATCACAATCAAAATGGCAAAAGGGAAAAATGAAGCAAAATACTGGCTAAGTCTTACCGGGATAGCTGTTCAAATGGGAGTGATTATATATTTAGGGGCTAAATTGGGTCAATGGCTGGATATCAGGTATCAAAACGAGAAAAACACCTACACCATAATACTTACCTTAGTTGCTGTGGCAATTTCCATGTACCTGGTCATACAGCAAACAAAAAAATTAAACTCCTGATTTGAATAAAAAAATTTTAATTTTTACCGGCCTGCTTCTTGGAATACTTTTATTTGTTGGCCTGCTTCACGCTGGATTTTTATTCGCCCG
>JAHEBI010000077.1 GCA_024642325.1 Eudoraea sp.
AAAGCTGGGCCCCAGAAATTTTAACCGCCCTCTGAAAGTTGTTGGAGGATGTTTTATTTTATCTGAGGATAGGGAGTAAGGGTCTTTAGGTACAGACATTTTAATTCAATTTGCCTATCGAGTAATGTTTTATGAGAATTTTTTTAAATAGGCCATGTTCTGTTTCATACTTTCCAGCGGGTTAATAGTATATTCTTCCTGTTCTATGAAAATGTGCTTTACGCCTGAAGCTTTTCTATGTGCCATCATAGCGGGAATATCGAGGCCCCCTTTGCCCAATTCTGTACTTTCTTTTTTATTCAGGTCCATATCCTTTAGATGCCACAATGGAAATCGCCCCGGATACCTGGTAAAATAATCCAAAGGATCCATACCGGATGCCACAACCCATCCAAGATCCAATTCCATATGAACCAGACCGGGTTCTGTATTTGTGAGAAGCACCTCATAAAGGATTTGGTTATTTTCAGATTCAAATTCATATTCATGATTGTGATACCCGAATTTCAGATTCATTTTTTTGCAAGCCTCTCCGGCTTTGTTAAATTCTTCTGCCACCTTTTTATAATTGTCCACAGTTTGTCCGGAGCTGGGCATTGAAGAACAGATGAGGTATTCCTGTCCTGATGCTGCCGCTTCATCCATAGTTTGCTGCCAGTTATCATCCAATTGTACATGTCCGCTCTTTAAATTCATTTTCAAGTCATTACAAACAGATTTCATTTCTGCCGGGCTGAGACCATAATAGTGACCTTTATTGCTTCTGGCTGTTTCAATCTCTTTGAAACCAAGTGAGGCAATTTGCTTTAATGTACCAATGGCATCCTCGGCCATTTCAGTGCGAAATGAATAAAGTTGAACCCCATATTGCTGCGCTTTAAATGAAGCATAGGTAAAGGAAGGCAGAAGTAATGAGCCGGTGGTAAAAAGGGTTGATTGCAGTAAAAAATCTCTTCTGGATTGCATGATGTTCTTGTTTAGTATATGATAGTTGTATGCTCCTAAATTAGTCTAAATTTTCCATACACCTTTATCAATGCGATTTGTACTTTTGCCCAAATACTTGTTCTATGTATAAAAGAGAATTACAACTTAATGCTTTTGATCGCCTCCTTACCATTATGGATGAGCTGCGGGAACAATGTCCATGGGATAAAAAACAGACACTTCAAACACTAAGGCACCTTACCATTGAAGAGACCTATGAATTGGGTGATGCCATCCTGGAAAATGATCTTGAAGAGGTGAAAAAGGAACTTGGAGATTTGTTGTTACATATTGTCTTTTATGCGAGAATAGGATCTGAATCCAATGATTTTGATATAGCTGATGTGGCTAATTCTATTTGTGATAAACTCATCAACCGCCACCCTCACATCTACGGTGATGTATCTGTGACCAATGAAGAAGATGTAAAAAGGAACTGGGAAAATATAAAGTTAAAGGAAGGTAAAAAAAGTGTTCTTGAAGGGGTTCCAAATAGTCTTCCCGCTTTAGTAAAAGCAAATAGAATTCAGGAAAAGGTGGCGGGGGTTGGATTTGATTGGGAACAGCCCGAACAGGTGTTTGAAAAGGTTAAGGAAGAATTATCAGAATTGCAGGAAGAAGTGGATGCCGGGAATAAAGATAAATTGGAAGCAGAGTTTGGGGATGTGCTTTTCTCCATTGTAAATTATGCGCGGTTTTTGGAAATTAACCCGGAAAATGCCCTTGAAAGAACCAATAAAAAATTTATTAAACGCTTTCAGTATCTCGAAAGCAGGGCAAAAGAAAACAACAGGACCCTTAAGGAAATGTCCCTTGACGAGATGGATGTCTTTTGGGAGGAAGCCAAGAGGTTATAGGTTTTTCCGGATTACCGCCTGGGAATTACTGACTTTCATAATTTTAAATTGCTTTCTTTTGGATCCATGGATTGCTTCCCTTCAATTAACCTTTTAAACCAATACTAAATCCTATCTTTGCTGCTTCAAAAAATAAGCAGTGTTTTTACAGCGCTATACTAAAGAATTCAGGTTTAACATAAGACTGGCAGTACCTGTTATACTGGGGATGCTGGGACATACTTTTGTGGCCTTTGCCGATAATATAATGGTGGGGCAGCTGGGTACTGCAGAGCTGGCAGCAGTTTCTTTGGGAAATAGTTTTGTATTCATAGCAATGTCACTGGGTATTGGGTTTTCAACAGCAATAACCCCTTTAGTTGCAGAGGCTGACGGAGCGGGCGATAAAGCTGCTGGCAAAAGCGCTTTAAAACATGGCTTATTGCTTTGCACATTTCTGGGACTGGCACTTTTC
Organism: Eudoraea sp.; assembly: GCA_024642325.1. Taxonomy (GTDB): domain Bacteria; phylum Bacteroidota; class Bacteroidia; order Flavobacteriales; family Flavobacteriaceae; genus Eudoraea. The sequence continues at coordinate 2,299 of JAHEBI010000077.1, forward strand.
GGACTTATTCAATTGGGAAAGCCATTACTTTATTTAATGGACCAACCCCCTGAAGTGGTAGAGTTATCCATTCCCTATTTGGATCTGGTTGCTTTTTCTTTAGTTCCTCTGGTCATATTTCAGGCGTATAAACAATTTTCAGAAGGTTTGTCTCAGACCAAATATCCAATGTATGCCACCATTGTGGCAAATGTGGTTAATGTCCTGCTTAATTATTTGCTGATTTTTGGAGCTTTGGGTTTTCCAAAGCTGGGAATTACAGGGGCTGCCATAGGCACGCTCGTTTCGCGAATTATGATGCTGATTGTGCTCTGGTATTTGTTGGATAAAAAGAAAAAATTTCACGATTACGTTACAGGGATTAATTTCAAAAAGATAGAAAAAAAGGTGATGGCTAAAATCATTAACCTTGGTTTTCCATCTGCCCTGCAGATGTTTTTTGAAGTGGCCATATTTACAGCAGCTATCTGGCTGAGTGGTGTTTTAGGGAAAAACCCCCAGGCAGCAAACCAGATAGCATTAAATCTGAGCAGCATGACATTTATGTTTGGAATGGGGCTTGGAGTTGCCGCCATGATCCGGGTAGGCAATCAGAAGGGGCTGAAAAATTTTACTGAGCTGAGGCGAATTGCGCAATCTATTTTTGTCCTGACCTTTATGTTGCAAGTTATCTTTGCGCTGCTTTTCCTATTGGGAAGGCATTGGTTTCCAACCATTTACCTGGATGTGAATGACCCTGCAAACCAAATGGATAATATGGAAGTGATTTTACTGGCATCTCAACTACTGCTGGTCGCTGCTTTTTTCCAGATTTCAGACGGACTTCAGGTGGTTATTCTTGGTGCTTTACGGGGGCTTCAGGATGTGAAGGTTCCAACTTTTATTACTTTTATCGCCTACTGGCTGATAGGTTTCCCCATAAGTTACTACCTTGGTTTACATACAGAATTGAAGAGTATCGGAATATGGATAGGATTGCTATCCGGCTTATCTGCATCGGCAATTATGTTGTATATTCGATTTAATAAAATGACCAAACAACTTATAAGTTCTTAAGGGCTGTTTATTTCTAAATATTTATGCAACTCAATAGTAGATTTTGTTGACCGATAAATTAAAAAATGAATCAATCTATGCAATTTCCAAAATTTTTACTCGGTGATAACACTGATTACCCCACGGCCATTTTTATCGTGCATACAGAATACCCCAGGTTTATTATCAATCTGGAAAACGATGAAGTGGAATGGCTTGAGGATTTCACTGCTGAAGATGAAAAAGAATTGTCTTCCGAAGCGGAAATTTTAATTGAAGCTGCCACTGCATTTTATGATCGGGAAATAGCCAGATACGAAGATTAGTATGCTGGAAGAACTAGTGCGCATCGACAAGGAAGTGTTCCTTTTTCTGAATAACCTGGGAAGTTCGGAATGGGATGGTTTTTGGATGTTTCTTACCAATAAGTGGAGCGCAATTCCTTTATATGTTTTATTGCTCATACTTTCCTATAAACAATACGGAACTAAGAAAATGATTTACCTGGTGATCACGGTAGTCCTTTTGATTACTGCTTCAGATCAGTTATCCAATTTTTTTAAGGATGGAGTTCAGCGTTTACGCCCCTGTTATGACCCCGAAATAAACCAACTGATGCGACTTGTAAAAGGTTATTGCGGAGGAAAATTTGGCTATTTTTCTGCGCATGCTTCAAATACCACAGCAGTGGCGGTATTCTTTACCTTACTATATGGGCAGTCCTATAAATACATGGGTTTCTTTTTAATTGTTTGGGCCGCTTTAGTCTCCTATAGCAGAATTTATATCGGCGTGCATTTTCCATTGGACGTTCTTACCGGTATGGGGGTAGGAATACTCTTTGGCTGGCTATTTGCAAAGTTATATATCTTTGCTATTAACAAATATGCTGTATGATCTCAAATACGAGGTATTGGTTTTTACTCTTCCTTATTTTTCTGGTATACCTGGCTGGAATGTTTGTGACACTTTTTGAAAATGACTCCGCTCAGTTTGCTGTAATGGCTATGCGAATGGTGCAGGAGAACGACTTTATCAACTTATTTAAAGGCCCGGAGGAATATTTGGATAAACCTCATATGCATTACTGGTTAGCTGGCATTTCGTTTAAAATTTTTGGACTTTATGATTGGGCCTATCGCATTCCCGGGATATTAGCTTCATTATTAGGCGCTTACAGCTGCTTTGGTTTAGGAAAGCTGCTTTATAACAGGGAAGTAGGTAAAATAGCATCGTTAATTTTTATGACAGCACAAACCATTGTGTTGTCCAATATTGATGTGCGTACCGATGCCGTTCTTACAGGTTTTACCATTTTTTCCATTTGGCAATTGGCTTCATATATAGAAAAGAACTCCTTAAAACACATAATTCTGGGGGCATTTGGTGCCGGAATTGCTTTTTCAACCAAAGGCCAAATTGCACTGTTGGTTATAGGTCTGCCTCTTCTCTGCCATTTAGTGTTTACCAATAAATGGAAATTACTATTTAGTTGGAAAGTATTGATTGCCCTGACTGTTTTTGGGTTAACCATTGCACCGGTGCTATACGCTTATTACCTCCAATTTGATTTACACCCGGAGAAGGTCATTCGGGGAAAAGACCACAGGAGCGGAATACTGTTTATTCTGTGGGAACAAAGTTTTGAAAGATTAAGCGGGGAGGGTGTAGGTAAGAATAGCAGCGATTATTTTTTCTTTTTCCATACTTTTTTATGGGTGTTTCTTCCCTGGACTCTTCTCGGTATCGCTGCCTATTGGACAAGGGTTAGAGAATTTTTTACTACGAAGTTCAGGAGAGATTCGGGACTGGAAGTGCTTACAGCCGGGGGTATTACTCTGATTTTTTTAATTATAAGCTTTGCCCAATTTAAATTGCCTCATTATTTAAATATCCTGATTCCTTTGTTCGCGGTTCTTTCGGCTTCATTTATTTGGAATTTACTTGAATCGGCAAAGGAGAAAAGCGTGAAAGTATTTATTGGCCTGCAATACTTTATTTTAAGTCTTGTATGTATTGCAACACTTCTGATCTGTTTTTTTGTATTTAAAATGTCCGGCATGTTTGCCTATGCAACGGTAATAACAGTCCTGGTTTTGATTTTTTATTTAAGTGTGAGGCGAGAAGCATACAGTCTTCGGTTAATAGTGATTTCTGTTTATAGTTCAATTCTTTTGAATGCTGTATTAAACCTGCATTTTTATCCATCTTTATTAACTTACCAGGCAGGCTCCACAATGGCTGATGTTGTAGCTGAAAATAACATCCCAGTGGACAAGATTTACAAAGTTACTTCAAATCATTCATGGGCCCTGGATTTCTACAACCAATATCCCGTTCAAATAACAGAAGTGTCCAATTTGCCCGAATTACCATCTATCTGGGTATACGTCTCCGATGAAGACCTTAAAAAAATAAAAGATTCAGGCCTGGATTGGGACAGGCAGTTCACTGTGGACCAATTCCGGATAACTCGTTTACAGCCAAAGTTTTTAAATCCATCTACCAGGAAAAGTATTTTAAACAAAATGCATTTAATTCACCTGAACGAATAAAAAGCTAAGTTGACATTTCTTCTAGTTCAGGTTTTTTAAAGTGGTAAGTCACTCCTAAAAGGGACACCGCTGCGGTAATTAGAAAAAACAGCATGCTAATACTTACCGAAGTATTTTCATCTAACCCCAGCCATAGTGCTCCATAATAGAAAACCACCTCTCTGCTGCCAATTCCACCAAGGGTAAGTGGTAATACAGAAACTATAGAAGATATCAGGAATATAAATAAATAGGCCATAGTACTGCCCTCCACGTCCAACGCATTTAAAATAAACAGAACACTTACTAATTGCGTAAGCTGGACCAAAGCTGAAAGCCCAAGGGATTTCCAGAAGACAGGATAAACAAATGAAAAAAATCTTTTGTTGAAAAGCCAAAAAACAAGAATACTCAGGACAATGGCTATTCCAAAAAGGAATTTATAGGGCAGTAACCGGTCTTCATCCAGGAACAGCGCCAGTACGCAGGAGATCACAAAGATTAGTAATAAACCATTGAGCCGGTCTAAAACAAGGATGGAAACCACGCTCTTGGTCTTTACATCATATTTTTTTTTTAAAACATAACCTTTATAAGCATCTCCTCCAATACCTCCGGGTAAAAAGAGATTATAGAACATACCAAGGAGGTAAAGCTTTATGTTGCTTAATTGAGTAAGATATATCTTGATTTGATGAATATATAAGTTCAGGCGAAAGGCTGATAAGACTTTAGATACGATAAAAAAAAAGAGTGCCGCAGCAAGGTATTCAAAATGACTTCCCTTTAGAATTTCCCAAACCTCGTTGAATTGAATCTTTGTGAAAACAAAGTATAGCAGTACAAAGCTAAAAAGGATTTTAAGGAAAGTAATTCCTTTTTTACGCAGATTGGCCACCAATTGTTATGTTTTTTATTCGGTATGGACGCTTGCTCTGTGATTCATAGTAGGTGCGAATCAATAATTCCATAACTATTCCTATGGTAAAGAGCTGAATCCCGGCTAATATGAACATCATTCCGAAAATGAGCAGTGGTCTGTTTCCTATGTCCTCGCCAAAACCCAGTTTTACGATGAGCAAATAGAAATTAATAAAGATTCCCAATACGATTAAAAGAACACCCAGAATACCAAATAAATGAATGGGTCTCTGGAAATATTTCCTGATAAAAAGGAGTAACATCATATCAGCCACTACCTTAAAAACGCGTTCTAATCCATACTTGGAAACCCCTGCATTTCTTGCATGGTGTTTTACAGGAACCTGTTTTATCTGAGCGCCTTCCAAATAAGCCAGCAGGTTAATAAAGCGGTGCATTTCACCGTAAAGGTTTAAATCCTTCGCAATATCCCTGGTAAAAACCTTAAGGGCACATCCATTGTCTTTAATATCTAACTTGGTGACACGCCTTACCATGAAATTGGCAATCTTGGAAGGGATTTTCTTAACCAATGAATCTTTTCTCTTTTGCCGTATGCCTGTCACCACATCATATTCTCCACTTACCACATATTCCAGCATGTTAGGAATATCCTGAGGATCATTTTGCAGGTCCCCGTCCATGGTTATTATATATTCCCCTTCAGCGTAATCAATCCCTGCAGCCAAAGCCAGACTTTGACCGTAGTTCTTTTTTAATGCTATAAGATGAACTTTGGGATCATTCATCTCCTTCACCATTTTGCGGGTATGGTCTGTAGAGAAATCATCTACATAAATAATCTGATAGTTATAACCTTCCAGACTCTCATTAATTTTGGTCGTGAGGAGTGCTACGTTTTCTTCTTCATTATAAAGTGGGATAACAATAGATAAAAGTGCTAGGGTGACCGGCTTCATTCTGGTGGATAAATGTTGGGACAAATTTATGCTTTTTATTTAAGTTCTTTCTTATAGCTTGCCATTAGTACTTCTGCTGCCCGAAAAGGCGAGATTTTATCTTTGGCAACTTGCTGTAGCATAGTTTCCAGATGATCTTTAACTGCAGATGTCTGGAAGAAGTGTTGCTTTAAAAGCTCATTTACGGTCTGCAGGAGCCAGTACTTATTCTGATTTTGCCTGTTAACCTCTAAAAACCCATTGTCTTTGATAGTTTTTAAGAATTGCCCGATCATCTCCCATATTTCTATGATCCCCGTATTATCAATTGCTGAACAGGTACTTACCTGTGGAATCCATCCACTTTCTTTGGGCGGATAGAGTTGCAAGGCTCTTTCAAATTCTACTTTTGCCCGTTCTGCTTTTTTCAGGTTATCGCCTTCAGCCTTATTGATAACGATGGCATCAGCCATTTCCATGATTCCCCTTTTAATGCCCTGAAGTTCGTCTCCTGCACCTGCCAGCTTTAAAAGCAAAAAGAAATCAACCATACTGTGCACGGCAGTTTCACTTTGCCCTACCCCAACGGTTTCTATCAGGACAATATCATAACCTGCTGCTTCACATAGTATAACTGATTCCCTGGTTTTTCGGGCCACTCCCCCAAGGGATTCACCCGATGGAGATGGCCTTATAAAAGCATTAGGATCCTTTACCAGCTCCTGCATACGAGTTTTATCACCAAGGATACTGCCCTTACTAAAGGTGCTTGTAGGATCTACAGCCAATACGGCAACTTTCTTGCCAAGGCTTGTAAGGGTTGTGCCAAAGGCTTCAATGAAGGTGCTTTTGCCAACACCAGGCACTCCTGTAATACCAATCCGAATACTGTTGGATTTCTTTGAAAGGCAATTCTCAACTAAGGTATAAGCCTTTTTAAGATCTTCATTTCGGGTGCTTTCTA
>JAHEBI010000078.1 GCA_024642325.1 Eudoraea sp.
ACCTGGATTTGTTGATACAGAAAAGTTATATGACCATTTCTCTGTATTTTTCCCTGAGGACAGTTTTGAAAGCCTGAAAATCCCTTTATTTATAACGGCTACTGACATTTTGGAAGGTAATTTAAAAGTATTTAAAAGTGGTGAGCTAATTAGACCAATACTTGCTTCCGCTGCATTCCCGGGAGTATTTACGCCTGTTAAAATAGCTGATTCGTATTATGTGGACGGAGGGGCTTTGAACAATTTCCCCGTAGATATTATTAAAAACTATTGTGATCAGATTATTGGTGTTTATGTCAATCCATTTCTCAAAGTAGCAATAGATCAGCTAAAACACTCTTATAATGTCTTGGAGCGCGCTTATCAGATACGGGCTGCAAAAGATTCACTCCCTAAGTTTGGAGATTGTACCCTGGTTATATCACCAAAAGATTTGGTCAATCACAGGACGTTTTCCATAAGTGACATGGATACTATTTTTAATTTGGGATACGAGGCTGCCTTAAAGGCTTTGGAGAATACAGGTAATCTTCAAATGCCCAAAAAAAATATATCTTAAATTATCATTCAAAGCCTGGTTAAAAGGTAATGCCCCCTATCATGACGACCTTTTACTACATGGACAATTTAAAGGTCTTGGACAGAGGGCATTGTAATACAAAAAATGAAATATTAGCTAATCTCAATAACTTTTGGTTTAGCTTTTACAACCATTTCTTTTTTTGTTAATTTAAAACTTAGAATTCCGTCGTTGTATTTGGCTTTAATTTCCTCTTCTTTTACATTTTCTGGTAAAAGCAAGGATCTTTCAAATGCATTATAACTAAATTCTTTTCTGGTGTAATTTTCTTCTTTTTCTTCTTCCTTGGTAGTCTTCTTTGCAGAAATATTAAGGTAACCTTCGTCCAGGGTAATTTCAAAATCTTTTTTAGAAAATCCTGGTGCTGCTAATTCAATTTCAAAATGATCATCTTTTTCTTTAATATTTAAAGCAGGTTCTCCTTTTCTCCCATTCCAGAAACGATCTTCAATTAAATCGCGGTTCCAAAATCTGTCGTCAAAGAAATTTTCCATGTCAAAAAAATCAGAAGTAATTAAGTTTGTAAAGGGACTTGTCCTTTTTTTAAATTTAACTAGTGACATAATATTATATTTTAGGTTAAACAATATTTGAACAACGAAGGTAAATCGACATTACTGGTTCTGGAATGATTTTGGTCAGTCACATTAGAATTTTATAAAATATTATAATAAAAGTTAGCAAATTTTAAATAGGAATTTGAATATATTCGTATCCTATGGACTACTTTATCATTACCAGTATATTGGTGTTTATTTCCGCTCTCTTTGGATATCTTAATGTAAGGTACATTAAGCTGCCAAACACTATTGGGCTTACGGTTATTACTATTTTCTTTACGCTTGGAATTTTTGCATTGAGTTATTTTGACGATACCTTATTAAATGCAGAACGTTATATTATAACGCAAATAGATTTCAGGTCCGTTTTGCTTGATATTATGCTAAGTTTTTTGCTTTTTGCCGGCGCTTTGCATACTGATTTAAAAAAGCTGAAGAAACTTAGAGGCCCCGTTTTACTTTTTGCGACTTTTGGAGTATTAGTTTCTACTTTTCTTGTTGGTATTGCAGTTTATTATATGTTGCATGGAATAGGGTTAGATATAAACTTGATTCATTGTTTGCTTTTTGGGGCTCTAATATCCCCCACAGATCCTATAGCAGTTTTGGGCATCTTAAAAAAAGCCAATGTTCCTAAAAAATTGGAAATCAAGATTGTAGGTGAATCACTTTTTAATGATGGTGTTGGCGTAGTAATCTTCCTGACTATTTTTGGACTTGCCAATGGAACCGGGGCAGACTTTTCCCTGACAAATATTATGACCCTTTTTGTTCATGAAGTGGGCGGGGGTGTACTGCTCGGCATCTTTCTGGGCTGGATAACATTTAGGCTTATGAAATCCATAGACGATTATAATATTGAAGTCATCATAACTTTGGCTGCGGTAATGACAGGCACTGTTATTGCAGAATATCTGCATGTTTCTGCACCTTTGGCCATGGTGGTGGCAGGATTAATTGTAGGCGGAAAAAAGGTAAGACAACAGGCAATGTCAGAACTTACAGAGAATTATGTGGATAAGTTTTGGGAGCTTATTGACATACTTTTAAATACGTTACTATTTGTCCTTATAGGAATGGAATTACTGGTTCTGGATCTTGAACCTGAATTTTTACTTGCAGGGCTCCTTACCATCCCAATTGCTCTGATTTGCAGGTATGTTTCACTGGTTATCCCTGTAAGTATATTTAAGAAGCGCCTTGATTTTGTCCCTAACACCAATCTTATAATGACCTGGGGGGGGTTACGGGGGGCAATATCAATTGCCCTCGCATTAGGCCTTACCACAGAAATGCATCGAGATCTATTTCTTGTAATTACTTATGTGGTTGTAATTTTCTCTATAATTGTTCAGGGACTTACTGTCGGTAAACTGGTTAATAAACTGAGGAGAAAGAATGATATTATTTAAAGTATTATAGATCTATTTCCAGTAAAATAGGGCAGTGGTCGGAACCGAAGAATCCCGGTAGTATCTGTGAAGATTTTACCTTAGGCAACAGAGAATTGCTTATAAGAAAGTAGTCTATTCGCCAGCCGGTATTTCGTTCACGAGCTTTAAAACGATAGCTCCAGTAGGTATAAGCTACTTCATCCGGATTTAAATGCCTGAATGAATCCATAAAACCTGAATTAATAAAATTATCCATTCCATCAATTTCTGTTTGAGTATACCCTGCCGTTTTATTATAATTGGATTTATCGTTTTTGAGATCGATAGCCTGATGGGCAACGTTGAAGTCGCCACAAGCAATAACCGGTTTTATTTTTTCTTTCTCTTTTAGATATTGAAGGAAGTCCGCATCCCACTGGCTTCTATATGTTAATCTTTCCAGTTGCTGGCCAGAATTGGGGACATAAACATTAATTAAATAAAAATCGGCATATTCAGCACAGATTACCCTTCCTTCTGCATCATGTTCAGATATCCCTATATCATAACTGATAGAAACAGGATTGGATTTACTCAAAATAGCGGTACCGGAGTAGCCTTTTTTTTCTGCAGAATTACAATAAAGATGATGATTTTTTAAAGGTAGCAATGCTTTCTCAACTTCTGTATCCTGCGCTTTAGTTTCCTGAATACATAGTATATCAGGATCCAAAACATCTATAGAATCAAAAAATTCTTTTTTAATGATTGCCCTGATGCCATTGACATTCCATGAAATGATCTTCATATTGAACCGATTTAAGTTTACTAAAAGTAGTACACATTATGTAAATGAACACATTAAATTATCAACCGTATCGGTAAGTTATCAAAATGAATATTAATTGTTTTAAAGTGAATGATCTTATCTTGGAATTTAAGGATGATCCCGATAATTTTCCGATATTGCAGGTTGTTTTGGAATATAGTTCTTAGGACAAGAAATATTAAAATAAAATTCGGAGTGTTAGCTCAGTTGGTTTAGAGCACCGCCTTGACAGGGCGGGGGTCGTTGGTTCGAATCCAATACACTCCACATCAAGCAGAAAATCCACGCAAGTTCGCGTGGATTTTTTATACCTGCTAAACAGGGAACTTGTTCCCGAGTTTGGCAGGTATAAAAAATCAATACCGGTAAAAACCGGTATTGGGTTTTCTATTTGCAGCAGCGGACTTTATTTAGATCAGCGAGCTTATCGGGATAATCCAACACCCCACAATTATTAACGTATTAAAGATGGTCCAAAATTCTTTCCAGGGCCATCCCCCTCGAACCCTTAATCAGGAGATTGCCCTTTTTAATCTTATTATTTTTCAGGAAGGAAGCGAAGTCTTCAAAAGAAGGGAATTTTTTTAAATCGGAATTGGTTTTATAAAAATTCTCACCTATCAGATAAACCGCATCAAAGTTCATTCCCGAAACCAGATCAGCTATTTTTTCATGTTCCGCCTTGGAATGTTCTCCCAATTCAAACATATCGCCAAGAAAAGCAATTTTATGAGCTCCGGGGATGTTCTTAAAATTTTCAAGGGCAGCTTCCATACTGTTCGGGTTTGCATTATAGGCATCCAGGACAATATGATAACCATCTTTATCCAAAATTTGAGAACGATTGTTTTGTGGAATGTAGGCCTCAATCGCATTTTTAATATTCTCCAAAGGAACATCGAAATATTTACCCATAAGCACTGCAGCACAGCAATTTGTAAAATTATAACTACCTATTAGCTGAGTGTTAATTTTGGTTTCTTCGGCACTCAGCTCAACAAAGGGATGTGCTCCGGAATAATTTATCCTATAATTCTTTTGATCTGAAGTACTGTACCCAAATTTATTGGGATAGTTTTTTAACTTTTTCGCCTGAATAGCATCATCTGCGTTAAAAAAAACAAACCTTTTGTTCTCAATCAGATAATCGTAGAGTTCACTTTTACCCTTAATAACACCCTCAACACCACCAAATCCCTCCAAATGTGCTTTCCCGAAATTCGTTATATAACCAAAATCGGGTTGTGCAATATCACATAAAAATTCGATCTCTTTAATGTGATTGGCACCCATTTCTACAATGGCAATTTCTGTGTTTTTTTCAATAGTAAGGAGTGTAAGTGGAACGCCAATATGATTGTTTAAATTCCCTTTTGTGGCAATAGTATTATATTTTCTAGATAAGACGGCGAATATCAATTCTTTGGTCGTGGTTTTTCCATTACTGCCTGTTAGCGCAATAATTTTTGCTTTGCTATATTGTCTGTGAAAACTGGCTAACTGCTGCAATGATTTCAATACATCGTCTACCAGCAAAATATTTTCATTATTAGCGTATTCTGATTCGTCTACAATGGCAAAAACCGCACCATTGCGAATTGCTTCTGAAGCGAACTTATTGCCATTGAAATTCTGACCCTTCAGGGCAAAGTAAATGCAATTTAACTCAATGTTTCTGGAGTCTGTAGAGACCTTAGGGTGCCTTAAAAAAAGTTGGTGCAATTTCTCGATAGTCATAAAAACAAATATATAAAAAAGCCCTGATGCTAACATCAGGGCTCAATTCATATTATTGATATAATTCTATTTGGCTTTTTTACCTCTTACGGTTTTATTTTTGGTCTTTGACTTAGAACCTACCCTGGACATGGCGCATCTGAATCCTATATAATCTGTTGCCATATATTGTGGTAAAAATCTACGCTGTGCCGGATCAAGCCAATATGCTCTGTCTCTCCATGATCCACCTTTATAAACCCGGACTTCGTCATTTATAAGAGTTGTCCTATTATTATTTTCATCGTAATGACGAACAAATTGTCCGGCAGAATCAAGCTCTACGTTGTGTTTTGGTGAGTTATACATCTTTCGTGCTTCTGTATCAGGGTCATCTTCAGAAGCAAAACGGTCATAGAATCTGGAAGAACTTGGATCACCATCCCTGTAACCTCGGTTATCACTATTTGAGAAATTGGTTCTTAAATAGGTTTCTTCTTCATCAACTGGAACCATTCTAATTTCTCCCGGAAGATTTACTGCTACAAGTTTTCCATTAGGCAGGGTGTCAAAAATTACACTATCTCGCAGGATATTTACTTTTCCATCCTCGCCAATGGCTGTTTTCATGTAGATATTTCCTCTATAGTAGTTGAAATCACTTATTTCATCATCTACTATTGGACGGTAAACATCAGCCACCCATTCCGCAACATTACCTGCCATATCGTATAGGCCAAGGTCATTTGGTTTGTATGATTTTACCTCTGCTGTGATATCGGCACCATCATCTGACCAACCGGCAATTCCGCCGTAGTCACCTTTTCCTTGTTTAAAGTTGGCTAACTGATCACCTCTTCCCACACGCTGGCCATTTCTTGTATAATCACCTTCCCATGGATATTTTTTTCTACCTCTGTAGTTGTTATATTCTCTTGTTCCCTGCAGGGCAGCTGCTGAATACTCCCATTCTGTTTCTGTGGGAAGCCTGTAAGCAGGCATGATAATACCACTACTCCTCTTCGCGAAAGCAGAAATGGAATCTTTTTTCATTTTGCCTTGCAATGAATCTATTTGCCCGTTATAAACAGATTCCGGACGGTTGAGATAGGCTTCAGTACTAAATGTACCTTCCACCTCGCCACCCAAGGCCTGGTATTTAGCATCCTGGGCCAAATAACCTTCCCTTTCCAGCATAGCTTCATTTACCCTGTCTGTTCTCCATTCGGAAAATTGAACCGCTTGTATCCAATTCACACCAACCACAGGATATTCTGCATATGCCGGGTGACGAAGATAATTATTGGTCATGGTCTCATTATATCCCAATCGGTTTCTCCAAACCAAAGTATCCGGAAGAGCTCCTTTATATATATTTGCATACTTCGGATTTTCCGGTGGGTATACCGCTTTTAGATAATCGAGGTATTCCAAATACATTACATTGGTTACTTCAGTTTCATCCATATAAAAGGATTGTACGTGTTGGGAAGTAGGTGTATTATTCCAGTCATGCATTACGTCATCCTGCACCTTTCCTTTTGTGAATGTACCTCCTTCTATAAAAACAAGTCCGGGACCCGTTGCTTGTTCTTTAAAGTCAGAATTGTACTGAAAACCACCTTCTTTGGCGTTTATTTTCCAGCCTGTAGCTCTTGAAACGTTTTTTGATGATGATGAGGAAGATTTATTACAACTGTTAAATGTAAAGCTTCCCGTTATCACTGCACAAGATAGTACAACTTTGATCAACTGTTTTTTCATCTGTATTTAGGACTTAAGTTCAATATCAAACAACATTTATCGCAATTTGATAGGATATTTAAATAAAATTGTGTCGCTTTCGGCTTATAAAACGATGATTATCACATAATATTTTATAGCCTCGAAAATATTTTTGCCCATTTGCACAGACAAGATTTATTGGGACATTGTCCATTTTGATAACGGGACAAAACACAATATAGTATGGATCGAAACAATTCTTTTGAATTATTAAGGGCTACCGCTACTATATAAATCTGATTTGAAGAACTCAGACTTAAAAGGCGATTTAAATAAAGCGCCTGTTTTTAGCGGTATAATAGGTAAATACAAAAATAATATAGCTTTAAATGCAAGATATTTTTGAAATGGTCGTTACTTAACAAGTAATAAGACAAAATTAAGGTAGATGATTAATTAGTAATTATTTACAATTTTGGACTAATTCTACATTAAATGACAAAAATGAGAAAATTAGCGGTTCTTGCTTTATTTGCGCTTGTGTTTAAATTATCTGCACAGGATCAGGATAGGGTGATAACCACGGCGGTTCCTTTTTTAACCATCGCAGCAGACGCTAGGTCTGGTGGCTTGGGAGACATGGGCGTTTCCACGTCGGTTGATGCAATTTCGCAGCAGTGGAACCCTGCTAAATTTGCTTTTGCTGAGCATAAAATGGGTATAGGTTTAGGTTATACCCCATATCTGGAAAGTATAATTACAGATGTCTCCTTATTAAGTGGGAGTTATTATAATAAATTAAACGACAGGAGCGCATTTGCATTTAGTTTGCGCTATTTTACACTTGGTGAAATTGAATTAAGACAGTTTGCCGGGGATCCGGGCACAATAGCCAAGCCAAATGAATTGGCAATAGACGGTTCTTATGCACTAAAGCTAAGCGATAAATTTTCGATGGCCATTGCAGGTAGATATATTAATTCAAACCTTAAATTACCAGAAAATGGCGATGTGGATTCACAGGCAGCAAGTTCATTCGCCGTCGATATCGCGGGTTACTTTCGCTCCAGGGAAATAGCCTATAATAGTTTTGATGGAAGGTGGAAAGGAGGATTCAACATTTCCAATCTTGGTGGTAAAATGCAATATGATGAAGGTGGCCAAACCAACTTTTTGCCTAGCAACCTTGGTATAGGTGGAGGGTTTGATTTTATTTTTGATCAGGATAATGTACTGGGTTTAAATTTGGAATTCAACAAACTCTTAGTGCCTACCCCACAGGATTTTAATGACGATGGAGTTATTGATTCTGCAGATAATGACATATATCAGCAAATAGGTTGGTTTGAAGGGGTATTTAAGTCATTTGGAGATGCCCCGGGAGGCCTTAAAGAAGAACTTCAGGAGATGACCTGGGCATTAAGTGCCGAATATGCCTATCAAAATGCTTTTATGTTGAGGACAGGCTATTTTCATGAAAGTGAATTTAAGGGGTCAAGACAGTTTTTTACATTGGGCGCCGGATTTAAATTTAAATCGGTCCAGATAGATCTTTCATATCTCTTCTCTACTTCAAAAGTGAAGAACCCTCTGGAAAATACTTTGCGATTCTCACTTACCTTTAATTTAGGTGAAGAATTCTATAATGATTAATCAAAATAGCATATTTAAAAAAAACCTGTCCCCGGACAGGTTTTTTTTATTTTGGAATGAGGCAGTTTTGCACAACTATTCAAAATAAAGTACATTTAATTGATCCGGGTTGACCTGGACATTCATTTCATACTATGGAAAAACGCAGGATATCCTTTGATTTATTGGTTTATGATACTTTAGAAGATCTTTCCAAAGGTGAAAACG
>JAHEBI010000461.1:0-1539 GCA_024642325.1 Eudoraea sp.
TTGAAGGCTGCAAGTAAGACATTTCTACCAACAGATAACTTTTTCTCATGGGCATTACTTCACCTCGCTGCAGTATCTCTTCAAAGTTGTCATCAATCATATGTTCGGCAGCGGCCTCAATAGAGATATTTTTAAGATCGTTGACTATCAATTCATTAGTTAACAGGTCCATGGAAGCAGTAATTGTTTCTTTGGTATTAGGGTATAAATTGTTCATGATATGTGGGGTGGCAACCAGATTGGTTATCCCCAACTCCCTAAAACCGCGAATCAGATCCACAGATTCCTGTACCGTCTTTGCCCCATCATCTATCCCGGGAAGAATATGGTTGTGGATATCCACAAAATCCTGCAAATAATCTACCAGAAATTTTTTCTTACCAAAAATATGAAACATACGATGCTATTATCACCGCAAAAATAGTGTTTAATGAATTAAAACAATCACTTACAGCCATACTAATTAGTATGACTGATAAGTATGTCAAGCCAATTTTGGTTGCCTAGGAAATGGCCGCCTGAGCAGCAGCTACCCTTGCTATAGGGACCCTAAACGGGGAACAACTTACATAATTAAGTCCGGTCCGGTAGCAGAATTCAACAGAACTGGGTTCGCCACCATGTTCTCCGCAAATACCTACCTTTAAATTAGCTTTTGTTTTTCTACCCCTTTCTGTTCCCAACTGCACTAATTGTCCCACTCCTTCCTGATCCAGTACTTCAAAAGGATCAGAGGTTAGTATTCCTTCTTTCATATAGATCCCAAGGAAGGAACCGGCATCATCCCGGGAATAGCCGTAAGTCATTTGAGTTAGGTCATTTGTGCCAAATGAAAAGAAATCAGCATGTTCGGCAATTTGGTCTGCCATAAGTGCTGCACGCGGAATTTCAATCATTGTCCCTACCAGATATTCTACGGTATCTTTCCGTTCTTTAAATACCCTTTGCGCTGTAGATCTGATGACATTTTCCTGGGCAACAAATTCATTAACCGTACCAACAAGAGGCACCATTATTTCGGGGATTACTTCAATGCCCTTTTCTTTTAAATTTAAAGCGGCTTCAATGATTGCACGGGTCTGCATTTCGGTTATTTCCGGATAGGTAATTCCCAAACGGCATCCTCTGTGGCCAAGCATTGGGTTAAATTCCTGGAGATCCGCTACTTTATTTTTGACAGAAGCCAAGGAAATATGAAGATCCTCTGCCAGTTCTTTTTGAGTAGCCAATTGGTGAGGAACGAATTCATGTAATGGTGGATCGAGCAAACGAATAGTCACCGGAAATCCCTGCATAGCTTCAAAAATTCCTTCAAAATCTGACCGCTGCATGGGCAATAGTGCCTTCAGCGCGACTTTTCTGCCCTTTACAGTATCCGCCAAAATCATCTCCCTCATTGCCCTGATCCTGTCTACTTCAAAAAACATATGCTCCGTCCTGGTAAGTCCTATACCTTCAGCTCCAAAATTACGGGCTACTTTAGCATCTTTAGGAGTGTCCGCATTTGTGCGTACTTTCATAGTACGATACTTGTCGGAC
>JAHEBI010000461.1:1549-2364 GCA_024642325.1 Eudoraea sp.
TCATAATTTCCGCAAATTCACCACTCAATTCCGGCTCCATGGTTGGTACTTTACCTTCAATAATATTACCTGTAGAACCATTTAAGGAAATCCAATCTCCTTCGTGGTATTCTTTATTATCAACTCTTAAAACCCTGTTTTTATAATCAATTTTTAGCGCACCTGCACCGGAAATACAGCATTTGCCCATGCCACGCGCTACCACGGCAGCGTGGGAAGTCATTCCGCCCCTGGCGGTAAGGATACCTTTGGCGATGTTCATACCTTCCAGGTCCTCAGGGGAAGTCTCTATACGCGTAAGTATGGTATATTTGTATTTATCCGCTTCATCTGCAAAAAATACAATCTGGCCTGTAGCAGCTCCCGGTGAAGCTGGTAAGCCTTGTGCTATAATATCATCTTTGTTGAATCCGCTGGGGTCAAATACAGGGTGAAGCAATTCATCCAGTTTATTGGGTTCTATACGCATCAACGCCTCTTTTTCATCAAGCAGGCCTTCTTTAAGAAGATCAACAGCTATTTTAACCATGGCAGCCCCTGTTCTTTTGCCATTTCTGGTTTGCAGGATCCATAGTTTCCCCTCCTGAATGGTAAACTCCATATCCTGCATATCGCGGTAATGTTTTTCCAGTTTTTCCTGGTAGCCATTCAGTTCCGAAAAGATAGAGGGCATTAGCTCTTCTAAAGAAGGATAATTAGCTGCTCTTTCAGCCTCTTTTACCTGTGCCAGTAGGGCCCAGCGTTCAGAACCTAATTTGGTTATTTGCTGTGGTGTCCGGACACCTGCGACTACATCTTCTCCCTGGGCGTTTATT
>JAHEBI010000462.1 GCA_024642325.1 Eudoraea sp.
CCCGAAAGCAGTATATCCAAACCAGGGAATTATGGTAAAAACAGACCCATTTGCCCTGGTAAAATAATTGGCTATAGCATCAGGAAACAGCGAAAAACTCCACTTCGCATATATCGGTTCCAAGCTAAAAAGTAAACAGCTGATAAGCAGTAACAACGAAGGGAACAGGTACTTTCCTTTTTTGGAGGTAAGCAAATACAATCCAATAATACCCAGGATAGATAAGCCAATAATATGCAATACGTCTACAAGGAAGAATGAATCATAAAATTGCCCATTCAATAAACCAAATAGATTCAATCGAAGCAGGTAACCAATCAGTAACAGTTGAATACCGCGTTTAATACCCTTTTTTATTCTAGGATTTTTAAATCCATTTTCCGGTACACGAATCATTAAATAGGTAAAAATAAAACCAGATACCGTAAAAAACACCGGTGCTGTAATACCTCTGAAATAGCTCCAAACATTAAATACAAGACTGTTAGGGTCCCTGAAAAAGTTATCCAGAAGTCCATCAACAAAATGACCCTGTAGCATCATAAGGATGGCCCAGGCTCTCATGGCATCTATAAAAAATAATCTTGCTGTTTTATCTCCCATACCAATTTAACTAACCTATATACTTGTTTTACAGAGCATTTGGATGTTTAGAAATGCAAAATTAGCTAATTTACTAACAATTCTATCTTTTTGGGGTATTTTTGTCAACTTACAATTCTCTTCTATGTCAGTAATTTTAGCCTTTGCCGGAAGCAATTCCTCAACTTCAATAAACTACAAATTAGTTAAATATACCGCAGGTTTGATTGGTGAGCAGGAAGTGCAACTTATAAATATGGCGAATTATCCTTTCCCGATGTATAGCGAGGATAATGAGCGGGAAATGGGTTTTTCAAATTCACTCATAGAATTGCGAAATGATATTATGAATGCCAAAGGGGTCATTATTTCTGTAAATGAACACAATAGCAATCCTTCTGCTTATTTCAAAAACGTTTTGGACTGGCTTTCCCGCCTGGAAAGAAAATTTTTGGAGGACACACATGTGCTGCTCATGGCAACCTCTCCAGGAAAGCGAGGTGGTATGGGTTCCCTGGAAGTTATTGAAAAATTATTACCGCGTTTTGGAGCAAATGTTTGCGCAACATTTTCCTTGCCCTCTTTTTACGATAATTTTGATACGGAGAAGGGAATCGCCAATACCGAACTGGCAGAGAGTCATCAAAAGGCCTTAGCAGAGTTTTTATCCAAAATCTGAATACGCAGCCCCCTTTTTAATTAAGATATCCCCCGAATTAATTTCCCCGGTATACATTGTACTAAATGAAGTGCACAGTTATCTTTAAAAGATTGTAAGCGGCAATAACTTTGACTAATTTTGTAGTATGCTAAATCAGTTTAAAGAACATATTGCGGCAAATTTTCCGGAGCTCCTGAAAAGCAGGTTTTTGATTGCCTGCAGCGGGGGTGTGGACAGTGTGGTATTAACCTATCTCTGCGCTTTAAATAAAATGGACTTTACTATAGCGCACTGTAATTATCAGTTGCGTGGTCCTGAAAGTGATATGGATGCTTTTTTTGTAGAGGATTTAGCCAGGAAATTAGGAAAAAAAATATATATAAAAGATTTTGATACAGCTGGTTATGTAAACATAAATAAAGTTTCAGTTCAAATGGCAGCCCGGGAATTGCGCTATAGCTGGTTTGGGGAATTAATGGATGTCAATAAAATAAAAACCCTTGTTACTGCGCATCAGGCCGATGATAGCCTGGAGACATTTATAATCAACTTGTCAAGGGGTACGGGAATTAAGGGGCTTACAGGAATACCCGCCAAAACGACAACTATTAGCAGGCCGATGCTTATATTTTCCAGGGACCAGATCATGGAGTATGCAGAAGTTAATAACATAAGGTGGCGGGAGGATCAAAGTAACAGTGAAACCAAGTATCTCCGAAATAAAATCAGAAATGGGGTTATTCCCCGGTTAAAGGAATTACAACCGGGATTTCTTGGAAATTTTGAAGCTACGCGTGCCAACCTGGAAGGAAGTGCAGCACTTTTAAAAAACTATATTACCGAAATTAAAGAAAGACTTTTTCAGGAACAGGATGAGATCATTAAAATTCCGATAAATTCTCTTTTAAAATTAGACCCGATTAAGGTTTATATGTATGAGATATTTCATGAATACGGTTTTAAAGAATGGAATGATGTTGTTGACCTTTTGACTGCGGGAAGTGGAAAAGAAATTTATTCCCATACGCACAGACTTGTAAAAGACAGGGAGTATCTGTTTTTACAGCCCCTTTATCCTTCGAAAGTTGAAAAGTTTCAGGTTAATGCAGCTCCC
>JAHEBI010000463.1 GCA_024642325.1 Eudoraea sp.
ATACCAGGTGCCGGGTTTTGAAGAACTCACTTTAAAGGAAAAAAAATTAGCTTACTATTTAACACAGGCAGGCTTGGCAGGTAGGGACATAATCTGGGATCAGAATTACAGATACAATCTTCAAATAAGAACGGCACTGGAAAATATTTATACCACATTCAGGGGGGATAAATCAACAGAGGATTGGGACGCATTTGAAGTTTATTTAAAACGATTTTGGTTCTCCAACGGAATCCATCATCATTATTCGAATGATAAGATTAAACCCGATTTTTCAAAGGAATATTTAAAATACTTACTTGCAGAAACGAATACAAAACTGGATGGAGAACCTTTTGATATCATTTTTAACGCTAAGGATAATAAAAAGGTAAATAAGAAAAAGGGAGTGGATAATGCGGCGTCCTCTGCCATTAATTTTTATTCTCCGGATATCACTGACGCCGATGTGGACTCTTTTTATAAAACAGCCTATAATGGCCCGGAGGGCCGTCCAATCGAAACTGGTTTGAATTCTACCCTCGTGAAAGAGAATGGCAAATTAGTAGAGAAGGTATGGAAATCAGGGGGTTTATACGGTGCCGCTATAGACGAGATAATCCACTGGCTCCAAAAAGCCCAGACAGTAGCAGAAAACGAAAAACAAGCCAGCGCTTTGGAATTATTAATTGCGTATTATAAAACAGGAAGTTTAGATACATGGGATACGTATTGTATAGAATGGGCAACTTCTACACAAGGTAACATTGACTGGATAAATGGCTTTATTGAAGTTTACAATGATCCCAAGGCTTATAAGGGGTCTTATGAGAGTGTGATTGAAATTAACGATTTTGATATGTCAAGAAAAATGGCTGTGCTCTCCGAAAACGCTCAATGGTTTGAAGATAACTCCACTCTAATGGAAGCCCATAAAAAAGATGATGTTGTCGGGGTTTCATATAAAACCGTTAATGTGGTGGGAGAAGCTGGCGATGCCTCCCCAAGTACACCCATCGGAATAAATCTTCCTAATAATAACTGGATACGACAGCAGCATGGTAGTAAGTCTGTTTCCCTGGGGAATATTACTGACGCCTATAGCAATGCGGGAGGCAGTGGCAGATTAAAGGAATTTGCGAATGATGAAGAGGAAATTATGCTTGAAGAAAAATACGGCAAACTTGCAGATAAATTGCACACCGCATTACATGAAGTGATAGGCCATGCCTCGGGACAAATAAATCCTGGTGTGGGCCAGCCAAAGGAGACTTTAAAAAATTACAGATCTACTATAGAAGAAGGCCGGGCGGACCTGGTTGGACTTTATTTTGGCATGGATCCCAAGTTACAGGAATTGGGTTTGGTGGACAACTGGGAAGAAGTGGGAAAAGCATCTTACGATGGCTATATCAGAAATGGCCTGCTGACCCAATTAGTAAGAATAGAATTAGGCAATGACGTGGAAGAAGATCATATGGTAAACAGGCAGTGGATATCAGCATGGGTATTTGAAAAAGGTAAGCCGGATAATGTTATAGAATTAGTGAAGAGAAATGGCAAAACTTATTACAATATTACGGATTACAACAAGCTACGTGAATTATTCGGACAATTGTTGCGCGAAACACAAAGGATTAAGTCTGAAGGTGATTTTGAAGCTGCTCAGGAATTAGTTGAAGGATATGGGGTAAAGGTAGATCAGATATTACATGCTGAAGTATTGGATAGAAACAAACAGTTTAAATCTGCTCCTTATAGCGGCTTTGTAAACCCTGTTCTGGTCCCGACAACTGACGACCAGGGGGAGATAATTGCCATTGATTTAGTCCAGCCGGCAAGTTTTGAAGAGCAGATGTTAAGCTATTCTAAGAACTATGGTTTTCTAAGTTCTGAGAATTAGGCATCAGTTGATTGAAGTATATTTTGGATTAATAAAAAAACCGCTCCATGGAGCGGTTTTAATTTTCCTTGAAAAAAATTACAGCAAATTTTTAATCAAAATTATAGGCATTATCTGCAGCGACCTTGTCTGCAATTTGAGTTCTAAGTGCTGCAACATTAGGCTGATTTACGTACTTTGTAAATCGTTTTAACCCCATAAGCATCATGCGTTGTTCATCACCTTCTGTAAATGAAACTATTGCTTCCTTTCCTTTCTGAATTACTATATCCACTGCATTGTATAAATAGAGCCTGGACATTGCAATTTGTGTAGCCTGATTCTCTTCTCCAAATCGTTTGGCATTTTTCTCTGTTCTAAGGATGGTGGATTCCGCCATATATATTTCTATTAATATGTCTGATGCTGCCAGTAATACCTGCTGGTGTTTTTCCAGGTCTGTACCAAATTTTTGCACTGCGCTTCCGG
>JAHEBI010000079.1:0-2918 GCA_024642325.1 Eudoraea sp.
TAGTTTAAACAATCATTTTGAGGTAACTAATTTAAGATAAACACATTAAGTAGAGTTATTCATCAAAATGAGGTTTAACTAATAAGAAAATCCCCTTTTTTAAAGAGGATTTAACGCAAATATACATATTTTTTGTTCAATTTTGTTCAAGATTTCTTAATTGAATCCAAATAATGAAAAGAATATCTCTCTGGTTTATTTTTATTCTGCTACTGGCTTGCAGTAAAGATGAAGAAAACAGAAATCCTTATTTACAGGAAATTGGTTTCAGATTTGAAATTAATCTTAATTTACCCTTATATAGTCCTTTGACTAATACAGGAAATGCGATATACATTGGAAATCAAGGCGTTGGAATAAGGGGTGTTTTCGTTATCAACAAAGGTTTTGACCAGTTTTTTGCCTGGGAAGCGAATTGCCCAAATCATGCTCCAAATGCGTGTTCAACTATGGATCTAAATAGTCAAACCGTAATTTGTTCATGCGAAGATTTCGAATATAGTCTGTTCACCGGGCAACAGCTAAACAGGCCTGATGACGGGAAACGTTATTATGACCTGTTGTTTTATAACACTTCATTTAATGGGACAACGGTTGTAATATCGAATTGAGCTTGGACGACTACAAGCTAAATTAATACCTGGCTACCTTAGAAATTAAACGTCGCTCCCAATAAAATATTTATTCCGGCCTGTGGGTAATATCCGGCACCTTCTATTGTAGTTACAGTTCCCGGATTGGAAAAATCATCATCATAGGTAAAAAAGTAACCGTTAGACACATATTGAGCATCAAAAATATTATTAATTAGCCCTGAGAGCACGATGCTTTTTATAAATGAATTGGTTTGGATACTATATTGTACGTTGAAATCTGTTTGAGAGTAATCCTCAAGTACAGAGCCTTCTGCATCAATATTTCCCATATATTGTCTTCCAACGTATTTGGTTAGTAATGATATTTTTAAATTTTCATTTGGTAGGTATGTAAATATGTTACCTGCCACAATTTCAGGAGAATAAGCAATATTGGTATTCCCCAGATTTTCTATTTCGCCATCCCTTTGAAAAATAAAATCAATGTTTTTATTTGCGCTGAGGGCTAGATTAGGTTGCAATTTAAAGTGTTTACCTATGCTCACACTGGCATCAATTTCAAGACCCAGGCGGTAACTGTCCCCTACATTAGCCCGCAACGGAGCTCCAACGTCATTAAGTTCTCCGGTTAATACCAACTGATCTTTATACCTCATATAATACATGTTGGTATTTAGCTGAACGGAAGTCGAAACATACCTCCATCCCAGTTCAAGGTCATTAAGTTTTTCCGGTCTGGGATTACCACTTTCATAATCATTCCTATTTGGTTCACGATTGGCTACAGCCAGGGACAGATATAAATTATTCGTATTATCGAGATTATAACTGATGCCAATTTTCGGATTAAAGAAGTTGAACGTATCATCAACAAATCCGGTATCATCCCCATTTGCTGTATATCCGACATTTCTATATTGTAAATCTCCAAAAAGTCTCCAGCTTTTAGAAATTTCATAGTTTATTTTTCCAAAAACATTAAAGTCTGTTTTTTTGGAATCATCATCATAATACCTTTCCCTGATCATACCGTTCCCGGCAAAACGGGCCCAGATAACTTCACCAAAATGATCTCCATTATAAGAATTCCAACCCCCGCCCATAATAAGGTTTATTTTATCTTTTTGGTATTTGGCTGAAAAAACTGCTCCGTAAAAATCATTATCAAGCCATCGTCGCCGGATTAAATCGGTAGTGTTCACTTCCTCTCCATCCACCACGATTGGTGTTAGTCCGTAGGTAGCAAAATCATCGTCCTCCCTGAATTGCTCAAAGTAGCCCTTTCCTTTGGTATAGTGAAGTGCTATATTCGTGCTCCATAAGGGTGATATAGTCTCATTCCAATGTAGTTGAAAATGATCTTGTTTATAATTATCTTCTTCCTTGTCATAAAACTGAGTGTTTCCATTTTCATCCGTATACATACCGGCCGGGTTAAAAGTCCGGTCAGAAACAAGGGTTTCCGCGTCAATGCCGAACCATGACTGGTAGGTAACTTCATGGCCCCCAAAAAGGACAGCTTTGATCAGTGTATTGTCATCTACGTAAGCACCTTGTAAAAAATAGGAATTCAGGTTGGAAGTCGCCCTGTCTATATAGCCATCAGACTTTATTCTGGACAATCTCCCTGAAATTTCAATATGTTCATTTAATAACCCTGTACTGAACTTTAGATTGTTTCGTAGCGTATTGAAGCTGCCATAGGAAGATGAAATTGTACCAAAGGCTTCCCTGGAAGTAGCCTCCGTCAATATATTTAAACTTGCCCCAAAAGCCCCGGCACCATTTGTAGATGTTCCCACTCCCCTCTGTAATTGGAGGCTTTCTGTAGAAGAGGCAAAATCCGGGAGATTTACCCAAAAAGTACCATGTGACTCAGAATCGTTATAAGGTATTCCGTTAATAGTGACATTCACCCTGGTAGCATCGCTTCCTCTAACGCGTATTCCCGTATAACCCACTCCTGCCCCCGCATCTGAAGTAGTTACTACGGCAGGTAAAAAGTTCATAAGCACAGGAATGTCCTGGCCAAGATTCCTTGGCATTATTTGCTCTTTTGTTAAGTTCGAAAAAGTAACAGGAGTCTCTTTGGTTACCCTAACGGCAGAAACAAGAACCTCATCCAGCACAATTTTTTCGAGGCTTGTGGTATCAGATTCTTGTTCCTGTGCAAAAATATTAATCCCGGCAAGGATTATTAGAGAAAATATTATAGCGGCTTTCATTCGTAGTTATATTACACGAATAAAAGGGGTTCTATTCTAATTTTTATGAGTTTAATTCTTCTGAAGAGACAGAAAAAAATCCAAATGGCGATTATCG
>JAHEBI010000079.1:2928-8571 GCA_024642325.1 Eudoraea sp.
CATTACCTGCTCAGGTTCCTTGGGTATAATCTCAGCTTATCCTGAAAGAGGAACAGAAATCTGATAGAATACCTACAGACTTAAATTACACTTCTTTTTCAGGAGTTCGCACCCCTTTTGAGATGGTTCAAAGTTACGATGGCACTTTCATTTATCATAATAAAAAGAGCTCTAATTATTGTTAGGCATAATTAGAAAAATACTTTTATTCCCGAGAATGGATTTTCCTGGACTAAGAGACCTGATGGGTAGGTTTTAAAAGATCATTCACCTTCTTTACAGGATTAAACGTGACCAGCGGAACTTCTACGAATATGGTATTCCAAAAAGCCATAGCCCCGTTCCAGAGTCCCGGTAATTCCAGAGCTTTTAATTCTTTCCCATCTTTTGTTTTTTGGGTGATAAACCCTTGCTTGGTATCCACAAAATTCAACAGGTTATATTTCTCCCCTCTAAAGTTTCTGACACCACAAACAAGGTCGACCGGATTAAAATGTGTTGAATTCTTTAAAATAGCGGACTGACTTTCTTCTGAAGTGTTTACCTGAGCAGATTCTACGATCTGAAGTGATATATGGCCATGAGCATCTTTTATCCAAAACGGTCCTCCTCCAGGTTCGCCTTCATTCTTTACCATTCCACAAACGCGGATGGGCCTGTTGATTTTATCTTTTAATATTTCCAATTGCTCTGCGATACTAAAACCTGAAAAATTTTCTAAAAACCTGACATTGAGTTCATTTTCTAAAAAAGCTTTGATTTCATGTAATTGTTCTCCATTAATATCATTTCTATCTAATTGATCTGCATAGAAAAAAGCTTTCTGCTGCACTTCCAGTAGCAAACCTGCAAGTACTTTCTTGCTTTTAGTCAGTTCGTCTTCATACATTGGTACAACCACATTATCAATATTTTTAATAAAGATAATATCCGCATTTTGCTCATTTAAGTTCTCAATAAGGGCTCCATGACCTCCAGGCCTAAATAATAATGAACCATCCTTATTGACAAACGGCTCATTATCCATGGTAACGGCTATGGTATCAGTAGAGGGCTTTTGATTTGAGTAGGTAACTTCAAATTCAGTTTGAGTCGCCTTAGATACCCTGGGGGCCACCGCTTTATATTCTTCAATAAATAAGGATTGGTGTTGTTCTGATATGGTAAAATGTAATCTGGCCACAATGTTTACAGCAGCATATCTGGCGGCTTCCTTTAAATGCTCTTCAAAAGGAGTCGCGGCAAATTTCCCATAATTGTGAAAAGGTAAAAGTCCTTTTGGGTAAAAACCATAATTAAGCCCTTCTTTTAGCAGCATTTCAGTGACAAATTCATATGCTGTGTCATTTGCCGAACTGGCTTTCTCCTTTATTCTTTTTTGAACAATCTCGTAAAATGGAAAATTCTTAATTTGTTTGAAAAAGGTCCTTATATTGCTGTCATTCGACCTGTTAACATAGGTTTCTACATCTTCCACTTGCGGATCATAGCGCTTTAAAAAAACGAAAAGGGACTTAAACATTCTTGATGCTGCACCTGAGGCAGGTACAAATTTCAGCAAACTTAAAAGTCCTTTTAATTGTTCGAATTTACTTATCAGCTTTTCCTCCTCTGTCTTATTAAACTTATTAATCCCATCTGACACTGTAGCGGGTTTTACCAGTTGCACAAATGGTATTCCTTCCTTAAAGGTCTCTATTTGATCCAGAACCTTTTCCTTGGAGATTCCTTTTTCTTCTAGTTGTTGCAAATGCAGTGGCGATAATTTCATCATCTATCCAGTAGTTTATCGATAAACTTAATGGCAAGAGCGAGCCGATCTTCCTTATTTCCTTTTAAAATAACGAAATTCCTATCATACTTTTCCAATGTTTCCTTAAAATATAGAAACATACGTTCGCGCTCATTCGGTTTATCACGAAGATCGTCTTTTTCCCAGGGAATATCTATTGAAGTTAGCAGATAAAGATCATAGCTATTCAGCAAAGCGTATGTTTCCAAAACGGGATCACAATATCCAAGGTAATAGGCTTCAGAATATACTTTAGTCTCAAGTAAGTCAGTATCACAAATTAGAAGTTCATTTGCTTTTTCAGTCCAGTAATTTTCCAAACGAATTTGACCTTCTGCAATGGGTATCAAATCATGAGCTTCACAAGTTTTTTGCTCTTTATTCCACTTTTCCTGCAAATATTCCCGTGCAAATTCCGGCACCCATTCTGTTTGGTAATGCTTCGCAAGTTCCTGTGCCAAGGTCGTCTTACCAGAAGATTCAGGCCCAAACAGAACTACTTTAATAAGGTCAGCGGGCTTTTGTTTAAGTTTTTCTTCCATGCCATATAACCATAAACAGCGATTATGGTAAATAATAAATATTGAAGTGATGTAAAAATAAGTCCTTTATACAAATATAAAGGAACTGTAATGACATCACCAATAATCCAATAAGTCCAGTTTTCCAATTTCTTTTTGGCCATCAGCCACATCCCTACAAAGAAAATAGCAGTTGTTATGGTGTCTACATAGGCAGTCCAACTGTTGAATTTATCAAATAACGCATAAACCAGGAAAACAAAACCAATTGCACCAATAAACAGGAATACGGACCATATTTTCTCGAGCCTGTTTGTTTTAGTTATGGGGATGAAATGGTTGGCATCCACTTTTCGAGTCCATATATACCACCCTATAATACTCATTGAAAAATAATAGGCATTTATCAACATGTCCCCCAATAAGCCATATATCCAAAGAATATATACAAAAATTCCCGTGTTGATTAATCCTGTTGGAAATACGAGAATATTCTCTTTTTTGGCATACCATACGCTTAAAAACCCAAAAACAACACCAATCATTTCAAGGATGATTATAAAAACAGGTGTATCCTGGTACTGCGCAAAAACCCAATCAAAAATCTGGCTCATAATTGCTTCGGTCGGTTTTTACAATTTTTAAGTACATTAAACCATTTTCCATTAATTCAAAAACCGTTTTAATTTCTTTTTGAAGCAGTTTCATTATGTCATCATAGTCTCCATAAATCTGGGTACTCAGAGGATTTTCAAGTACGGTGAACCCGGTGGTTCGTAATTTTTTAATAAAACCTGTAATAAGTTCCTCATAATTATTCTGAAGCGGGCTTAAGGTCAGTTCAACGGATATATTCATAATCATTAATTTATTTCGGGCTAATTTGAATTACTCCTCTTTTTTAATCGCATATACACAAGTAAATCCCTCAAACTCCAGAAAAGTTATATCATAATATGATGTATGTCCTTCATACCTTATAAGCCCTGTTGTTGCACTTTCGGTGCTTTTAAAATCATGGATATAAATATGATTCATAAAACTTAGTCCGTGTGTGGCATATATTTTATAAAGGGACTCTTTGGCACCCCAAACAATAGTCAATTTCTTTACGTGTTCTTCTGCATTTTCAATACCGGTATATGCCTCCACTTCCGTGAACTTATGCCCAATTCGGATTATTTTATGCCTTTGTTTTTCGATATCAATCCCGACCTCATCTTTCTGACTTACAATAATGCCCGTAAAATGGTATGAATGTGTAATGGATATGTGATTTCCATCTTTAAGATGGGGCTTCCCTGCCTGATCATAATATAGATCGCTATCTACATAACCGGCCAATCCCAATAAATGGCGTATACTTAAAAAACCCCTTCTGTGCAGCTCAGACTTCATCCCATTCATCCTAAGCTGGCACACATTGGTAAGCACAATATTGAAGGAAAGTTCCTTTTCAGACTCTGTAATCTTCCAAATGTATACCTTAGTATTTGGACTAACTGTTATAATTTTGTAAATAGGCATACAATTTTTTAAGTTATCATTATCTTTGGTTTTTGAAATTGTAACAGGATTTCTGTAAGACGAATGTAAAAAATAAAAAAGATATGCGAACCAATACTATACCATACGTTCCATTTAAGGTTAAAGATATTTCCTTAGCGGAATGGGGAAGAAAAGAAATTGAATTGGCAGAAGCCGAGATGCCGGGGCTAATGGCTTTGCGCGAAGAGTATAAAAAAGAACAACCCCTTAAAGGTGCCCGTATTGCAGGATGTCTGCATATGACAATACAAACAGCAGTATTAATAGAAACCCTAACGGCTCTTGGCGCAGAGGTGACCTGGAGTTCATGTAATATATTTTCTACCCAGGATCATGCTGCTGCGGCTATAGCAGCTGCAGGCATACCTGTTTATGCATGGAAGGGTATGAATGAAACTGAATTTGATTGGTGTATAGAGCAAACACTTTTTTTTGGTGAAGAACGCAAGGCGCTTAACATGATACTGGATGACGGGGGTGATCTTACCAATATGGTATTGGATCAATTTCCGGAATTAACCTCCGGAATTAAAGGTCTTTCAGAAGAAACGACCACAGGTGTTCACCGCCTTTATGAGCGTTATAAAAATGGGGTATTGCCATTACCTGCCATAAATGTGAATGATTCGGTAACCAAATCCAAATTTGACAACAAATATGGCTGCAAGGAGAGTGCAGTTGATGCTATTCGGAGGGCCACGGATACCATGTTGGCTGGAAAACGGGTTGTAGTTGCAGGATACGGAGATGTTGGAAAAGGTACGGCAGCTTCATTCAGAGGTGCCGGAGCCATTGTAACAGTTACAGAAATAGATCCAATTTGCGCTTTGCAGGCCTGTATGGATGGCTATGAGGTAAAAAAACTGGATACCGTAGTCAGGAATGCAGACATTGTAATTACTGCAACAGGAAATAAGGATATAATCAAGGGAGAACATTTCAGGGTTATGCGCGATAAAGTTATTGTCTGCAATATTGGACATTTTGACAACGAAATAGACATGGCCTGGTTAAATGAGAATTATGGGGATACCAAAGATGAGATTAAACCTCAGGTAGATAAATATACCATAGATGGAAAGGACATTATAATACTTGCCGAAGGACGTTTGGTTAATTTAGGATGTGCCACAGGTCATCCCAGCTTTGTTATGAGCAATTCCTTTACCAATCAGACACTCGCACAAATTGAGCTTTGGAAAAATAGTGCCAATTATGAAAATAAGGTATATATGCTTCCAAAGCATTTGGATGAAAAGGTTGCCAAACTTCATTTGGAACGATTAGGCGCCGAACTGACAGAATTGCGGAAAGATCAGGCCGCTTATATTGGGGTCGAGGTTCAGGGGCCATATAAACCAGATTATTACAGGTACTAGGAAACTTTCTCTAAATTCAGAAATACAAAAAACCCATTATGAAAACATAATGGGTTTTTATTTGAGTTATTCAATTGAGTATTAAGCCTCAAAAGGCTCTATGGAAACATAGGATTTTCCTCCCGCCTTCTTTTGAAACTTTACAAGCCCGTCTACTCTGGCATGTAATGTATGATCTTTTCCAGCGTAAACATTATTACCAGGATTGTGTCTGGTACCACGTTGTCTTACAATGATATTTCCTGCAGTAGCTGCCTGACCTCCAAAAATCTTAACTCCTAATCGTTTCGATTCTGATTCTCTACCGTTTTTAGAACTACCTACACCTTTTTTATGTGCCATGATATTATTTTTTATACCAAGCCTGGGCCCGTATTAGTTATTATTTTATTTATTCAATGCC
>JAHEBI010000464.1 GCA_024642325.1 Eudoraea sp.
TTTCCAATATTTCGCTTGCGTGCAACAGGCAATACCCCGAAAAGAAATACAGCCACTGTCCATAACCTTATAGGATAGATGTCAGCCCTGATATTCTTAAAGTTTTCTTTAATAAAAGGCATTTGTCGCACCATCCAATTAAAGATGCGATCACTGTTGCACCAGGGTTTGGCCGTATTAGGTTCCGTTTTTTCAAGGTATTTATAGGCATTGACAGCTGTAAACCAATGCCGCCCGGATTCATTGATAAAGACCGGGTGTGGTTCTCCAATTTCTTTGATTAAACCATAAGTCAGCAAACTGTCTTTACCTCCACTACTCAAAATCGCATATTGTGATTTGTCTGTTTCCGATTTGCACTTTTTGAGTTCCAAATGTTCAAATTGCAGGTTCGTGAAATTTAACTTCGCAGCAGTATAGTGATCCATTTTTTTAGCTGTTATTGCATCAAATGGTGGTTTTAAAAATTCATTTTTGGTCAGGAATTTGTTAACTAAAATTTCCCTGGATGTGTTTTCCAGCATATCGAGGAGAAATCGTTTATCAGTCTGATCAAATAGACCATCAAACTCGATGCTCTCAAAAAATAGTCCGTAATTTAAAGCTACCTGAACCGCCATAAGTGAAGCAAGGTTCACATCATCCGGATTTTTTCGGTCAAAATAGGTGTTGTCGTAGGAATAGATCAGCTCATTTTGCTCTTCACTTCTATCATTTTTCACAATCGTATAAACCGCTTTTACGCGTTTGGGCTCAACGACTAAACTATGTACCCTAAGTAAAGGAAAAACAACAAGTGATCTAATGTCCATTATTTAATTTTCGCCTTCAATAAATCAATTAGCTCATCAGCCCCGAAGGCTAATACATCAAAAGCAGGTAAGCCGGTTTCTTTCGTTATTGCTTCACAGGCAGGTAAAATCTCATCTTCGGTCATTAATTCATGGTTAACAGTAACCGCCAGCACCTCTTTTCCTGATATAACTTCTATGGCATTGATCTGTTCTTTTAAGGAATGTAATTTATAGCCCGGAAATCCGTCATACTCCAGTCTTTTTGGGGCGTGTTGTAAAATGACATAGTCAGGTCTCCCGGCTGCAAGAATTTCAAACCCCCCGGGGTACGCAGGATTCATTAAACTCCCCTGCCCTTCTATCACCACCACATCGGGCTTTTCATTCTCCCAGGCGCTCACTACAGCATGTTCAATTTCTCCTGATACAAAATCATTAATACAACTGTCCAGAATCATACTGTATTTGGCACCTTGCATCCAGGCAGTCTGTCCCGTTCCAATCATCTCAGCCTTAAGTCCGGCTCTCCTGAAACCATGAACAAGGATCCACGCCGTTGTTCTTTTACCCAGCGCGGAATCTGTTCCCAAAACAGCCAATTTAAGGCAGTCTACTTTTTCTATGTCCCCGGTAAAAAAATGAAGTTTGTCCCTGTCCGGAGTCATGCGGACATCCCTAATCATACAGCCACAATCTTTTGCCAGCGCAGCCAGAATTTTATCTTTGGATAAAAAATCATGAAGGCCACTATCCACGTTCCAACCCATTTCCAGCGCTTCTTTAACGGCAGACTTGGCTGCAATTGGCAATCGTCCCCCATCAGGAGCAAGTCCGATCACAAAATAAGAAGGTAACTTTTTAGTTTCCGTTAAACTTTTTGTAGCTCCCGCCACACTTCTAAATACTGGTATCCCGTTGGGCTTCCCATCTAAAACATCGCCCGCGTCTTTACCGGCATATTTACTGTCCACAACCCCAACAACCTCATAACGCTCCGTAAATCGCACCAGTCCATGAGCAGTTTTTCCATTGGGGGTATTGAATGCACCCTCGCAATATACCAGGGCCCTTCCGTCTATACTTTTTTTCATTTTCTATAGTTTAATACTTAATGCCTGGCGGTTAAAACAGCCACATACCTGTCCGGTTCAAAATCAAGTTTTGCATCAAGTTCCAATAATGCAATTAGGCCAGCCGTCGCGGCAGGCAGAATTCTTAGTCCCTCCTTTTTAAGTAAAAGCGAACTCATTTCCTTCAGCTTCTTATCGCTTATATTAAATGCTTCACCTTTAGATTCCCTTAAGGCGTAGAGAGCTTCATCCCCGTCAAAACTATGCCAGTTAATAAGAGGTTCATTGTATTGTGTTTCCTTAATAGCCTCCGGGCTCAAATCTTTACAAACATCCAATCCTAGTTTAAATGACTGCACTATTGGGTTCTTTCTACTAGATGAACCCGCTATCATCTTTGGAATTCTCGAGGTTTTCCCTCTTTTATACAAACTCACAAAACCGCGGTAAATTCCGGCAAAAAGCGTACCGTTAGATACGGGA
>JAHEBI010000465.1 GCA_024642325.1 Eudoraea sp.
CTTGTATCAATCACATTAAGTAAAGTTCCATTGTCATACGCAAAATTGGTTTCATTAATTAGATTAAGGTAAATATCAAACGGACTCTTGATGATGACTCCTATGGCTTCATCATCAAAAAAGTGCTGACTTGAGAATAATTGGGAAAGTACCGGGGCAATTTCAAAGTTGTTGGACACAAAGGTGCTTGCCATTCCTGAAATTATAGTTTGTGCATTTCCTGCATCATCACTGGAATCAGGATGAACAAAATATTCATATAATTTTTCACAAATAAATCCGGCTATTTCATTTGGTCTCTGCTGGAAAAGGATGTCTATTACATTGTTATAGTTCCAATTTCCGGTCTGACCGAAAATAGTTTTTGAGCCTGCATCAAACCTGGTAGGATCAAATACAACCTGTTCACAACCCAACTCGCCTCTTTCCACATAGCCGCTCAGCGCCTTGGCTGTTTCTATAATATCCTGTTCGGTGTAACCATTGCCTTCACCTAAAGAGAACAGTTCATACAATTCACGAGCATAATTCTCATTTGGATTGTCACCGTTATTATATACTCCATCAAGGTAATAAAGCATTGCACTGGTAAGACCAATTTCGCTAATAAAGGTTTTGAAATTACCAATGGCATTCCTTTGAAGACAATTCACATAATAATAAAGGAAGGAATTACAATCATAAACGTCCAGTTCTGTCACAAAGTGATTGCTCCAGAAAAAGCTAAGCCGCTCCCTGAGATTGTTGTTCAACAAGCCATTGGTATAGCTTATTCTCCATTCCTCACTTTGGGCACGCTTAATCTGTCCTGCCAGATCATCATCTGCCGGATAGTTGCTGTTATTCCAATCTGCCCAGGCAGGAGCAGGAGTGGGGGCCATGTTGACCGCTTCATTTATTAAACTATTTACCAAGGTGCCGGCTGTGAGACCCACTGCCTGGTTAATAGTTTGTACTGAGGCACTAAACCCCAGTCTTCTGTACAAATGCGCCGCCCTATATTTGTCCAAGGGTGTTGTGTACGGCGCTAATGTAGAGGTATTACAATTAACGAAGTATTCCATAGTTTTTCAGGCTTTAAGAACGTTCATGTGTTTAGGGGCAAATTCTTAACGCTTAAACTCAATGGATAGTATGGTAATCCAAGTATTTTCGTTATTCTGCAGTGAAATTACAATCTTCAGATTTAAATTTAGGGTGAATGGTCGATATTTTCGACAAACTGCCACATTTTTTAAGAATTTGAAAGATTTATGAGCGCACATAATGAACTAGGGAGGGAAGGAGAAGAATGGGCTGCCAATTATTTAGAAGATAGGGGATACCATATCAGGTGTCGTAATTACCGTTATTTGAAAGCTGAAATTGACATTATTGCACAAAAGGGTAATGTCATAGCTATTGTTGAGGTCAAGTCAAGAAGTTCGGTGTATTTTGAAAATATAGCTGAAACGGTCAGCAGAAAGAAAATAAGTTTGCTGGTAACTGCCTCTGATAATTATATGAATACCCATAACCTTGATACTGAGGTAAGGTTTGATATCATTACTGTCCACAAGACAAATAACAAATTTCTTATTGAGCATATTGAAAATGCATTTTACCATTTTTAAAAATTTGTTTTATTTATAACAAGATGTTATTTTTGAAGCAATTCTTAAAATATGAAAACAATCTCATCTGTTGTAGAACATTACATTAAAAAGAAACCCTTTTTACAAAGCGCTCTTGCTCAGGGAATTATAAATCTTACTTCGCTATCCCGACTTATCAAACCCGAAATTCAGGAAGAATTGGGGAAAGATATACGCAATGGGGCAATTGTGATGGCCCTTAAACGCTTGTCGGATGATCTTGAATTCAGGGCAACCCACAGAATTATAAAAGTTCTTAAAAATATAGGGGAAATCACAGTACGTTCCTCACTCACCGATTTTACTTTTCTGGTATCCGATTCCATTTTAGAAAACCAAACGAAACTCCTGGATGAAGTAAATAAAAATAAAGATGTTTTTTATACATCGTCAAGGGGAGTTAATGAGCTCAATATTGTGGTTAGTAACAGTTTGGACAAGACTATAGAAACGCTTTTTAAAGATGAGAAATGTACTCAAAAGGCCGAAAATCTATCCTCTATTACTGTAAAGTTACCGGCAGAAAATGTTTCTGTTCCGGGAATTTATTATTTCATTTTTCAGCGATTAGCCTGGGAAGGGATTGTCTTATACGAAGTAATTTCTACCACTAACGAATTCACAATCCTGGTAAATGATGACCAGGTAGATATTGCATTCAGTACAATAAAGGATTTAAAATCTTTGTAAAAAGTAATAACCCTAATTAA